>JAGCWQ010000125.1 GCA_017961765.1 Paludibacteraceae bacterium
CCATCTCTGTTGAAATAGATACTCTGAAACTCAATAAGTTCCATTAAAGAATCCTTCGTTACATTTTTTCTGTTATACTTGGTTGGTATGTCATACCACGATCCTATCTCGTCATAATTCTCGAGGTAATAGGTCATCAACGCCTTGGGTATCTTATCAAAGAAGTCCTTCTCTTTCTCCTTATACTCCAGATAGTTCTTTCTCTGTTCCGGAGTGATTCCCTTGCCAGGATAAGCACCAGCCACAATTTCAACCCAAGATCCTTTTTCTCCATTAATATCCATCTTGACAGATTTTCTCCAACCATAGTCATAAACCATCTCTCCAAAAAACTCGTCATTGACTATGTCATAGTCTGTCACCAATAATTCCCAGCCTTCATAAATACGGATATTATCACCAGAGAGAACAACTGTCATTGGATTGTTAGTCCATATAAGATCAACCAACCATCCATAATTACCGTTCCGATCTATATATAATGATTTTAGAATAAAATATGTCAACAACACATCCTCATCTATAACCTCAATTCTTAGTTCTTCATCCACCTCCCATGACCTTTCAATATCCTCGTAATGGTCCTTATAATAAGCTAATAGAATTGAGGGAATCTCCTTTTGATACCTTTCCAAATTATTAAAAAATGATTTATAAGCCTTACGTTGCTCTTCCGTAATCTCCTCATCTTCACCACATTTGACCATGAGATCAATCTCAAAGCCGTTGACTCCCCAAATATCAATGGAATCCTTCTTGGTCCAATAGCCTTCTTTTTTGTTGTATTCCAAATCTCCGAATACTGAGTCGTTATTTTTTTTCATTGTCATTTACAATTAAAACATTTATTTAATCTGTTCAAGGCATTTTGTTTAGCCATATTTATTCCTGCATTATTGATTTTCAGGAAAAAGTTCTTCATAAGCCACTTCACATAAAGAATCTCTAATCAACTGCGCTCTCCTGTTTTTCTTCCTCAAGAGATGGCGACGCCAATGCCCCATCTGTCCCCAATCGGTTAATGCTCGGTTGCAGGAACCACACTCCAACGGGAAAGAAGAGGAATAGAAAAGCACTGGGCAGAAACTCCTTCGTCCGGGCCTTCCTCTGCAACTCCACTGTTATCAACACCTTAGCCACAGGGAGAGTAAGAAGAAAGAGAGGAATCAACAAGAACGAATAGAAAACGAAGGCAAACATTATCGCCGTGGTAGCCATCAAAAACATGGGGAATTCCTTGAAAAATGCAGACAAGAAGACATAGACGAAATAGGTGCACATCAACACAAAGGTAAAAGTAAAAGAAGGAAGAACAACATTCACCTTCAAATTCTCCGGCAAGCGATCATTCAAGAAGAACAACAAGGCCATCATATAACATTCACCCAATAAAAAGGAGAGAGAAAGAACACACATAAAATGTTGCAGTGCAGAGGGCAAAGAAAAGTCATCAAGAATAGTGCCCGCCATAATCTCCACCGACGAAGGGTAAGACAACAAGAAATAGCCGCCCATAATCAAAGGGGGTAGAAAGAGCAACAAAAAGAGTTGCCAATGTTTAATCTTCAAAAAAAAGTCTTTCATAAAAACGAAACAAAAAGGGACGCCACAATGCCTTAAAGGAGATGAGGCTATTAAAAAAAAGAGTACTTTTGTCTTCAATCGATGTATCTCCAAGAGAGATACACCTTTACAAATATAAAGTAATTTCCGACAATTATCATCATCTCTCTGAATGATTCTGCGGACAACTCATAATAAGCAAAGATATGGATGTTAAGATAGAAGAGACTTGGAAGGCAGTTTTGCAAGAGGAGTTTAACAAACCTTATTTCGAAATCCTCACCAACTTCGTACGGAAGGAGTACCAAACGACCACCATCTACCCGCCGGCAAAGTTGATATTCAACGCCTTTAACCTCTGTCCGTTCGACCAGGCGAAAGTCGTGATCATCGGGCAAGACCCCTACCACGGGCCAGGACAGGCTCATGGCCTATGCTTCTCCGTGAACGACGGGGTGGCCTACCCTCCCTCACTGGTCAACATTTTCAAGGAGATAGAAGACGACCTGCACCGACCAACTCCCGCCTCGGGCAACTTGGAACGTTGGGCAAAGCAAGGAGTCCTGTTGCTCAACGCCATCTTGACCGTAAGGGCCAACCAACCCGCATCACACCAGAACAAGGGATGGGAAGAGTTCACCGACCGCGTCATCAAGGAGTTGTCCGACAAACGCGACGGACTCGTTTTCATGCTTTGGGGTTCCTATGCACAGAAGAAAGGGGCAGTCATCGACACCAAGAAGCACCTCGTGCTCAAGACCGTACACCCTTCTCCCCTCTCCGCCTACCGAGGCTTCTTCGGTTGCAAGCATTTCAGCCAAGCGAACGCCTACCTACAAAGCAGGGGGAAGAGTCCGATTGAGTGGTAGAGGAATGGAGAAAATTTATGCACAATGACGTAGCTTACATTATAGGTTAAGTTCATAGCAAAATTGCAAAAGTCATAATACAAAAAGGGCTGCCCAACGGACAGCCCTTTTCCAACTCCGTCGCGAACGACGGCTATGATTATTCAGCAACAACTTCGAAGTTGATTTCTGCAGAAACCTCCTTGTGAAGTTTAACAGTAGCCTTATAAGAACCAAGCTCCTTAACAGAATCCTTGATAAGGATGATCTTCCTATCAATCTCGAATCCCTTAGCAGCCAAAGCCTCAGCAATTTGGATGTTGTTTACAGAACCGAAGATAGTACCAGTTGCACTTGCCTTTGCACCGATAGTCAACGATACACCGTTCAACTTCTCAGCCAATGCAACAGCCTCTGCCTTGATCTTCTCCAACTTGTGAGCACGTTGCTTCAAGTTCTCTGCCAACATTTTCTTTGCAGCAGGAGTAGCCAAAATTGCTTTTCTCTGCGGAATAAGGAAGTTTCTACCGTAACCATCCTTTACAGTCACAACGTCATCCTTGTAACCAACGTTGTTAACATCTTCTAATAATATGAGTTCCATTTAGTTATCCTCCTTATTTTATTTCATCAAATCGGTTACATAAGGGAGCAAAGCCAAGTGGCGAGCTCTTTTAACAGCCTGAGCTACCTTTCTTTGGTACTTCAAAGAAGTTCCAGTGAGACGACGAGGCAAAATCTTACCTTGCTCGTTCAAGAATTTCTTCAAGAATTCAGGATCCTTATAATCGATATACTTGATGCCGCTCTTCTTGAAACGACAATATTTCTTCTTCTTAACCTCTACTGATGGAGGGGTCAAATATCTGATTTCTGATGCGTTTTGTGCTGCCATGATTAATTCTCCTTTTTAGATTTTAGACTTCTTCTCTTCACAGCGTACTCTGCTGCGTACTTGTCCAACTTAGTCGTCAAGAAACGAATGACCTTCTCATCACGACGATATTGGATTTCCAAATCCTTGATTACAGTTGGCTCTGCGTCGAACTCAAACATGCAGTAGAAGCCTGTTGACTTCTTCTCGATTGGGTAAGCCAACTTGCGGAGGCCCCAGTACTCTTCGTTAACGATCTCTGCTTTTGCGTCAACGAGGAGCTTCTTGAACTTTTCAGCCGTTTCCTTCATCTGTGCGTCAGATAAAACGGGAGTCAAAATGAAAACGGACTCATAATGATTTAACATAAATCCTCTGTTTTTTAAATTAATAATTAAATCGCTATTCTTAGCGAGGTGCAAAATTATACATTTTCTTTTACATGACAAATTTTCCCGCATTGTTTTTACGAAAGACGTTTGAATTTATTGACGCAAGGCACAAACAGCAATCTCCCCACAACAGGAAAACGACACAGAAAAAGCCTCTTCCCTAACAAATCGTCAATAAAACAGAGCCTCTGCCAAAGAAAATGAAAATATCGGCCATTTTGCTTCATCGTTTCGACGAAAAAAGAGGTAACGATTCAGAATAAAATGTTTACCTTTGTAGAACAAACACGGTAGAAAAAATTAACGCCCATGGCAAAAATCGGAACAGTATATACCCAAGGTGGCAAGAAGGCCATCCTTTGCGGATCAGGTGAATTGGGAAAAGAAGTAGCTATCGAACTCCAACGCTTAGGAGTCGAGGTGATTGCGTTGGACAGCTATCCCAACGCCCCCGCCATGCAGATAGCCCACAAGTCGTACGTACTCCCCATGCTCGACGGAAAGCAACTCCGCGAAATCATCGAGAAGGAGAAACCCGACTACATCATCCCTGAAATCGAGGCCATCGCCACACAGACGCTTGTCGAATTGGAGAAGGAGGGCTACAACGTAGTGCCGACTGCCAAAGCCGCCTTCCTCACCATGAACAGGGAGGGCATCCGCCGACTCGCAGCTGAGGAATTGGGTATCAAAACCTCCCCTTACCGTTTTGCAGCCAACTACGACGAATTTAGGAAAGCCGTCGCCGAACTGGGTATTCCTTGCGTAGTAAAACCCATCATGAGTTCCTCCGGCCATGGACAAAGCACCATCAAGGAGGAGGCAAGCATCGATGCCGCATGGCGGGATGCCCAAGAGGGCGGTAGAGCCGGAGCGGGCAAGGTCATCGTCGAGGGATTCGTTCCGTTCGACTACGAGATAACGTTGTTGACCATCCGCCACATCAACGGTACAAGTTTCCTCAACCCTATCGGACACTACCAGAAGGATGGTGACTACCAAGAATCTTGGCAGCCTCAACCAATGAGCAACAACCTGCTTCAACAGGCAAAGGATATTGCGAAGAGAGTGACAGACGCCTTAGGCGGTTACGGCATCTTCGGTGTCGAACTTTTCATCAAAGGCAATGAAGTGATTTTCAGCGAGGTTTCTCCTCGTCCGCATGATACTGGCATGGTGACCATGATTTCCCAAGACTTGTCAGAATTCGCGCTCCACGTGAGAGCCATTCTCGGATTGCCAATTCCGAACATCGCCTTCCATGGCCCATCGGCCTCCAAAGCTGTCGTCGTAAACGGAACGAGCAAGAATGTCTCCTTCCTCAACATCGAAAAGGCCTTGGCTGAACCCGACACCCAGATAAGGATCTTCGGAAAGCCAGAAGTCAAAGGTCACCGACGGATGGCCGTCCTTTTGGCAAGAGGAGAAAACGTGGAAGAGGCACGGGCAAAGGTCAAACGCGCCTACGAAGCATTGAAAATCGAATTATAATATATTCAGATATTAAATCGCCATTTTAGAAACAACAAGGAAAGGTAAAAACGTGAATCGGCTTGTCATTTAGGGAAACGGAGTTTTCCTCCGCCCACCACCATTCACGGAATCCGTAAAATAAGGAGATTATCTTATGAAAGTACTAAAATTTGGAAGCTCCACCGTAGCATCCGCACAAAGGATAAAAGAGACGGCAGAATTGGTTGCCAAACTCCCCAAGGAAGGTGACATCATCGTGCTTTCCGCCATCAAGGAAACATCCGACACGTTGGATGAGATTGCGGACTACCTTTACAAAAAGAACCCAGACGGAGCCAAAGAGTTGACCAACCAATTGGAACACAAATACATCAGCCTTGCCCGCGAATTGTTCGCAGAGGCTAAGGTTGCCAACGTCACAACGGAAATCAAAAAACGTTTCGACGAAATCCGTGCGCTCTCCAAAGACATATTCACTCTTTTCGAGGAGAAGAAAATCATCGCACAAGGCGAATTGCTCCTCACCCAACTCTTCTCCGAATATCTTATCGGATTGGGCATCAAGGTGAAAGTCATCCCAGCCCTCGACTTCATGAAGATAGACAAGAACGAAGAGGCAGACAACGTCTTCATCAAAAACGAATTGGCCAAGCAAATCGAGAAGGCGGGAAAGGCCGACATCTACATCACGCAAGGCTTCATCTGCAAGAATGCCTATAACGAAATCGACAATTTCGGAAACGGCGGCAGCGACTACTCTTCCGCACTCATCGGTGCGGCTGTCGAGGCTGACGAGATTCAGATCTGGTCGGACAGGGACGGTATCTACAACAACGATAGTTCCATCGTCAAGGAGGCCAAAGCCGTGGCCAAGCTCAGTTTCGACGAGGCAGCCGAACTCTCCTACTTCGGCAACGGAGACAAAATCCTCCACCCTACGTGCATCCTTCCTGCCAAGTTGGCCAACATCCCCGTTCGCTTGATGAACATTCTCCAACCACAATCGGAAGGAACGCTCATATCAACAGACTATACACCAAACAAAATAGAGGCAATCGCCGCCAAGGAGGGCATCACCGCCATCAAGATCAAGTCTGGAAAGATGCTTTTGGCCCACGGTTTCCTCCGTCGTGTTTCGGAGATATTCGAGAGCTACAAGACCTCTGTAGATATGATCACCACTTCCGAAGTGGGGCTCTCCGTCACGATCGACAACGACAAGCACTTGGACGAGATTGTCAACGACCTGAAGATGTTCGGAACCGTAACCGTACAAAAAGGCATGACCATCGTCTGCGTAGTCGGCGACCTGCACGACGACAACATCGGCTTCCAAGCCAAAGTAGTGAACGCACTGAAGGAGATCCCTGTAAGCATGATCTCTTACGGAGGAAGTTTCCACAACATCTCTTTCCTCATCCACTCCAAGGACAAGGATGCGGCATTGAAGGCGCTCAACAGTGCATTGTTCTAACCCAGGGGGCTAATTTAATGGCTTGAATAACTAAAGTCAAACGCTCCGAATTCTCAAAGAAACTCAAAAAAACGTTAGGGATTTAGAGTCCTTAACTCTCAATTTTTAATTATAACAAAAGCATGACAAAAGGTAGTTTTCCAGTTGACAAATTCAAATCACTCAATACTCCTTTCTACTACTATGACGTAGAGTTGTTGGAGAAGACACTTGAAACCATCAAGGCTGAGGCCGGAAAATATGGTTACCAAGTACACTATGCCATCAAAGCGAATGCCAATGCCGAGATATTGAAACTCATCAGTTCAGCCGGATTGGGAGCCGACTGCGTCAGCGGTGGCGAAGTTGAGGCTGCCGTAAAAGCAGGCTTCCCAGCTTCCAAAATTGTTTTTGCGGGTGTCGGCAAGACTGACTGGGAGATTAATTTGGCCCTAGACAACGACATCTTCTGCTTCAACGCAGAGTCTATTCCCGAATTGGAGGTCATCAACGAACTGGCAGGTGCGAAAGGAAAGAAAGCAAGAATCGAACTCCGTGTCAACCCTAACGTGGATGCCCACACGCACCACTACATCACGACGGGCTTGAACGAGAACAAATTCGGATTCAGGATAGAAGACTTGAACGATGTCATCGACAAGACCCTTTCCCTCAAAAACTTGGAGCTCATCGGTCTGCACTTCCATATCGGTTCTCAAATCACCGACCTCTCCTCCTACGAGGATTTGTGCGTAAAGATGAACGAGTTGCAAGACGAACTGGAGAAGAGAGGTCTCCAACTCAAGAATATCAACATTGGAGGTGGCTTGGGTATCAACTACGAGCATCCTAACCACATGCCGATTGCCGACTTCGAATCTTACTTCCGCCTCTTCAGCAAGCATTTAAAGCTCCGTGCCGGACAAACCCTCCACTGCGAGCCAGGTCGTTCGGTTGTAGCTCAATGCGGAAGCTTGATCACAAAGGTAACCTACGTAAAGAAGGGCAAGGAGAAACAATTTGCCATTGTGGATGCCGGCATGACCGACCTCATCCGTCCAGCCCTTTACGAGGCCTACCACCGAATCGAGAACATCAGTTCCGACCTTTCGGAGCAAACCTACGACGTAGTGGGTCCTATCTGCGAATCATCAGATGTTTTCCAAAAGGATTGCGTCTTGAACGAGACGAAGAGAGGCGACTACTTGGCTCTCCGTTCCGCAGGTGCCTACGGAGAGATCATGGCTTCCCAATACAATCTAAGGAAGTTGCCAGGCTCCGTCCTTTCAACGGAAATTTAACATTCTCAAGGGTAAACCTTGACAAGCAGAGGCAGTGTCGAATCAGTGTCTCTGCTTTTATTGCCTAAGATAACAACAAACAAAAGAGCCCGCCACACACGAGCCCTTATAAAGTACTAAAAAAATGGATATTCTAACGGAGGAATTCCTCAGCACAAGCCTTACCCTAAAGGTAATCGGTTGCATCTTTATCGTTGCCCTTTGCATCCAATTCTACTATTACCTACACTACTACACTGGAGTTTGGCTGATGGCAAGGAAGACCAAGAAGGGCTTGATTTCGTACAGCAAACAGAAGCCACCTGTTTCCGTCATCATCTGTGCAAAGAACGAGTCGGAGAACTTGGAACGGTTTCTGCCCTCCATCTTGGAACAGGACTACCCAAAATTTGAAGTCATCGTGGTCAACGACGGTTCGACCGACGAGAGCAGCAACCTTCTCGAACGGTTACAGATAAAATACAAGAACCTCTACCAGACCTTCCTTCCGATGGATGCGAAATACCACAGCCGCAAGAAGATGTGCTTGACCGTAGGCATCAAGGCCGCCCAATACGACCACCTGCTTTTCATCGAGGCAGATTGCCAACCCAACAGCAAGTCTTGGATCTCCAATATGGTGCAAAACTTCACACCAAAGACCGAGATTGTGTTAGGCTACAGCTCCTACAAGAAGAAAGAGGGCTTCCTCAACGCCATGCTCAACTACGACAACATCTTCACCTCCATGCAGTTCATGGGCTTCGCACGGAAGGGAAAGACCTATATGGGCACCAGCAGGAACCTTGCCTACAAGAAAGAACTTTTCTTCAAAAACAAGAGTTTCGCCTCCCACCTCGACTTGACTTTAGGCGACGACGACATCCACATCCAACAGATCGCCACGTCCGACAACGTCCAAATCGAGTTCTTCAGCAAGGGAACAACGACCTCCTACAGGGAACACACCTACAAGACCTACTTCGCAGAAAAGGATATGCGTATGTACACGGGACTTCGTTACAACCTCCGCACGAAAGCGCTGATCCGCACAGAATTGACGAGTCGATTCCTCTCCTACATTCTTGCCCTCGTGCTTTTCTTCGGATTCTTGTTCCACTCGCAATTCATTCTGGCAGGCATCACAGCAGGATTGTTCTTGTTGAGATATGCGACACAAGCATTTGTCATCAACAGCACTTGTCTATGCTTCCGCGAAAAGAAGATGTTCCTCTCCATTCCGCTCTTCGACCTGCTTCTGCCAAGTATAACCCTTTACCTCTACTCGGTCAGAAGTTTCACAAAGCCAAGGGTGCAACAATGGGGAGCTTAACTAGTTATACAGAGCATACAACATAAAAAAAATATATTTATGGAGAATTACAACGACGAAAGTATGGTTGTAGTAGCCACCTACTATAACCAATCGCAGGCGAACATTGCCAAGGGATTGCTTGAAGCCAACGGCATCGAATGCTTTCTCAAGGACGAGTTCATCAACCAAATTTTCTCCCCTTTCAACCCTGCTTTCGGAGGCATTAAGCTCTGCGTACTGGAACATAACGCCGATGATGCAAGACAATTACTAAACAACCCCGACTAAGAAACAAAAGAAGATGGACAGACGACTAGTGGCATTCCAACGCCTATTGGACATTATGGACGAGCTCAGGGAAAAATGTCCTTGGGACAGCAAACAGACGTTCGACAGCATCCGGGCAAACACGATAGAAGAGACTTACGAACTCTGCGATGCCATCATGAAAAAGGACATGAACGAGATCAAAAAGGAGTTGGGCGACGTCCTTCTCCACATCGTGTTCTATTCCAAGATGGCCTCCGAAACCAACGACTTCGACATTGCAGACGTTTGCAACGCTCTGTGCGACAAACTCGTTTTCCGCCATCCTCACGTGTTCGGCACTGCCAATGCCGACTCCGCCTCACAGGTGGAGCAATCGTGGGAACAAATAAAGAGGAAGGAGAAAGACGGCAACAAAAGCGTACTCTCCGGCGTACCAGATGCCCTACCCGCCCTCATCAAGGCCTATCGGATTCAAGACAAAGCAAGGAACGTCGGATTTGACTGGGATGAAAAGGAACAAGTGTGGGACAAAGTATACGAGGAACTCGGCGAACTCAAAGAGGAAGTGGCAAAATTGGATGCGGAAAAGATGGAGGCTGAATTCGGCGACCTACTCTTCAGCATGATCAACGCCGCTCGCTTGTACAAAATAAATCCGGAAAACGCACTGGAACGAACCAACAGAAAGTTCATCCGCCGATTCAACTACCTCGAAAGCCAAACCTTAAAGCAAGGAAAGGAGTTGAAAGGCATGTCTTTGGAAGAGATGGATCAATATTGGAACGAGGCCAAGCAACTAGAACGAGAAGGCAAGTTGCCCAACCCGTAACGTACCATGAAAAAAATAAAAAAAGAGCAAACAAAGCAAAGACCTATATTTATTCTTCTAAGAAGAAACAAACAAAGGAAGATGGGATAACACAAATGAAGCAACAACATATAGCCCCCAAAGACAACAACGAAACCCATAGAAAAAGGTTAAAATTTCTCTGGTTTCTCATATTGCCCACTCTCCTCTTGTTGGTACTTTGCATGGATGGTGTTATTGACTTCGAGTATGAGATCCTCTTATGGATGGGATTCTTAGGAGAAGTCTTCATCCCTTGCTACACCCATTTTTTTAAAAAGTGGGATGAAGTAGGGAAAGGCAAGGACAGCATGGAAAATTATAACGACAAAGACATAGTTGTAGTAGCTACTTACTATAACCAATCGCAGGCAATCATTGCCAAGGGATTGCTTGAAGCCAACGGCATCGAATGCTTTCTTAGGGACGAGTTCACCATTGGAAGCGTTAAGCTCTGCGTGCTGGGACATAACGCCGATGATGCGAAACAATTACTAAGAAACAGGAGAAGAAAGACTGACGAATAGTGGCAGTCCAACGCCTATTGAACATTATGGACAAGCATAGAGAGGCAAGTTACGTACCATGACAAAAAAGAAAAAAGAGAGCCTCTATTCTTTTAAGAAGAAACAAAGGGAGAAGCATCCCGTACACCATGAAAAAACATAAAACGGAAAAGATATGGAAAGGACGAATCAAACGGAAAGAAAAGCAGGACTTGCATTCCTCGGAATCGGAGTCGCCTCATTAGCTGCCATGGTATTTCTAGTATCCAGCAACATCGGAGACGAAGAGTTCTTTTACGTAACAAAGACAGTTCGGGGCATCACCACCTACGAATATAGTCCGGGCTTTGTTATAGGAATGTTGGCTGTATGGTTTCTGGCATCCGCCCTATTTATCGGTGTCGGCATCCATATTATACGGAAAGACAGTCCTAGAAGATATAGATCCAGGAGGAACTCAGTATGTTCCGACAACGAAGCACAAGAAGGAAGAGGCATCTCGACAGGTTTGGCTTTCTTGGCAATAGGAATCTTTTCCGCAATGATTCCAACCTATTTCATCTGTACGGAAGGAGGCAATGACGACTTCTTCTACGTAACCTCAACCGTCAATGGCGTCACGACAACAGAATACAACCCATGGGGTACGATCGGAGTTCTCATCTTCTGTTATCTGTTCGCACTAACCTTTATCATTTTAGGAATCTATATGGCAAAAAACAAAAAACTAGCCATACAGATCAGCGTGGGAGGAAGTTTCGAGACAGATTCCGATTCCCCGTCTCTCATCAGAGCAGAGAATCCTCGTCAAGCAAAGCTTTTACCTAAAATATTCATTTCCATCGGCCTTCTAATCCTACTCATAGGAGGTGGATTGTTAATTTGGGACAGAGTCTCATTGCAATCCCTCATCAAAACAGAAGCCATCGTAACGGAGAAACACCACGTGTCACCAAGCAGGCAACGTAGCAGCAGTACAGGGTCAACCTACTACGCAAAACTGGAATACGAAATCGAGGGGAAATACTACAAGAGTCAAATAACGACTTCGATGTTCTTCCACGATTCACAAGTCACCGTTTACTGCGACCCGCAAAACCCAATCAAGTGCCGTACCAACGACGAATATCTAGTTTGGTATCTCATCCTTTTCCCCATCGGCATCGGATTCGCAGGCATAGGCATCTTCATCTATCACAGGATGAAGAAAGGGATGGTTCAGATAGAATGAATGCCCTACCGGCCAAGCCTCTCCATAGGAAAAAGCAACAACATGTTTCTTGACACGTTTTTTCCCTTCTATTATTTTTGTTCCATCAAACAAATAAAGAAATGAAGATATGGAAGTAAAAGAAATTTTGAAGAACCTGCGGGAAAAGAACCAACTGACGCAGGAACAAATGGCAGAACGCATCCATGTGACGAGACAAGCAGTAAGTCGTTGGGAGACTGGAGAAACACAACCCAACACAGAACTACTCAAAGTCCTATCTCGAGAGTTTAACGTATCCATCAACACCTTGTTGGGAGCACCTCGGACACTAGTATGCCAATGCTGCGGAATGCCTCTTGCCGAAGATTCGATGATCAGCAAGGAACCCAACGGAGATTTCAACGAGGAGTATTGCAAATGGTGCTACACCGAAGGCAAATTCACCTACACAAGCAAGGAGTCGCTACTCGACTTTCTCGTAAAAGAGATGCCCAATCCCGAGAATTGGACAGAAGTCGATCGCAGGGTTCTCTTCGACAAACATCTTTCGCAACTCAACCATTGGAAATAAAGGAGGGGAAGGCCCTTGCAAAAGAATAGGATAACAAGATAACAAACGGGAAGCCGTCTCTTTCACAGGCGACCCATTACAAATATTTCATCATGAGCATCACTTACTCAGAAACACACGATTTCAGCGTCACAGACCTGCAATCCCTCTTTCTCTCCGTAGAATGGTCGTCGGGTCATTTCCCCGAAAAATTAGCCATTGCCATGCGTCACTTCCAAACCGTCATCTCCGCATGGGATGGAGACCTCTTGGTCGGCATGGTATGCGCCATGGACGACAGCATCATGAACGCCTACGTGCACTATCTGCTGGTTCGCCCCGAATACCAAGGCAAAAACATAGGCAAAGAACTGATTGAAAAAGTCAAGGAGAAATACAAAGATTATCTGCGTATTGTCGTAGTAGCCTACAACAAAGAGATTCCATTTTATGAACGATGCGGGTTCGAAACAGCCCAAGAGGCAAGCCCCATGTTTATCACGGAACTATGGACATAAAAAACAAAACACCAGAACATGCAATGCAATAATTTAGAAGAAGTGCGAGCCAACATCGACCGCATCGACAACGAAATCATAAAATTAATAGCCGAACGAGGGCAATATGTATCGCAAGCTGCAGCCTTTAAGAAAAACGAAGAAGGAGTCAAAGACCCTTCGCGTGTGGAGAAAGTCATTCAAAAAGTCAGGACAAAAGCAGAACTATACGGAGCCAATCCCGAGATGGTAGAGAAGCTCTACCGCAACATGATCTCCGCCTTCATAAAGATGGAGATGAAAGAGTTTGAAGGAGACAGCAAAATCCTTCTTGACAATCTTGACAAAATCGGCACGACAGAGATGGGACGGGAAAGGATCAAGAAAAACCTAAAGATCACGAATACAGACCCGGTCTCCTTCTGTGTCGAAAAAATCAAAGACCCACGATGCGCCATCAGTCGGAACGGGAAGAATTGGTACTGCCAAATCGACGAGATCACCATCACCATCAACGCACGGAGCTACACCATCATTACCGCCCACAAGGGAAAGTAGAAGAGGAATCTTCGAGGAAGGGACGACATAGACAAAGAACTAGTTAGTTTTGCCATCTTTCCGACAATCCCTTATATAGAACGAGTTTCTTTCCCCTATACATGCCTCGTATCGGAACAAAAAAGCGACAAATGTTTAGAATTTCCAAAGTATATTTTGTTACTTTGCAACCGATTAATTAAGGATAACGTGCAAAGAGGGTCTTATGCAGAAGAATTTAGTCATAGTTGAGTCACCTGCTAAAGCAAAAACGATAGAAAAGTTTTTGGGTAACGATTACACCGTTCTCTCCAGTTTCGGACACATCCGCGATTTGAAGAAGAAAGGGTTCGGCATAGACGTAAACAACAATTACGCACCCGATTATGAGATATCGAGTGACAAGAAAGAGCTTGTTAAAGAACTGAAAAAGAAAGCGAAAGAATCTGAAGTTGTCTGGTTGGCATCCGATGAGGACCGTGAGGGAGAAGCCATCGCTTGGCACCTTTACGAAGTACTCGGACTCAAACAGGAGAACACCCGCCGAATCGTTTTCCACGAAATCACCAAAGATGCCATCCTCAATGCCATCAAAAATCCAAGAGACATCGACATCAACTTGGTCAGCGCACAGCAGGCCAGACGTGTCCTCGACCGAATCGTGGGTTTTGAACTCTCCCCTATCCTTTGGAAAAAGGTCAAACCATCACTTTCTGCCGGAAGGGTTCAATCGGTTACTGTCCGCCTTATCGTTGACAGGGAACGGGAAATCAAGGATTTCAAGGCCGAAGCTGCTTACCGTATCCTTGCCGTATTCAACGTAAAGGACAAAGACGGCAAAGAGACACAACTCAAGGCGGAACTTCAGAATAGAATCAAGACAAAAGAGGAAGCCTACGCTTTCCTTGAGCATTGCAAAAACGCTGAATTCCAAGTAGAAAGTGTCAGCACGAAGCCACTCAAGAAATCTCCAGCGGCTCCTTTTACCACCTCTACGCTTCAGCAAGAGGCCTCCCGCAAATTGGGATTCTCCGTTTCGCAAACCATGATGATTGCCCAGAAGTTGTACGAGTCAGGAAAGATCACATACATGCGTACCGACTCCGTCAACCTCTCCTCGTTGGCCATCAACACATCCAAGGCGGAAATCTTGGAAATAGCTGGCGAAAAATATCTGAAAATCAGAAATTACCATACTAAAAGTCTTGGCGCACAAGAAGCCCACGAAGCGATACGTCCAACCTATATGAACGTACAGAAAATCGAGGGAACTTCACAGGAAATGCGCCTCTACGAACTGATTTGGAAACGCACCATCGCTTCTCAGATGGCCGATGCCGAATTGGAGAAGACCTCCATCGTCATCAACGTCTCCGGCGAGAACCGTAAATTCATCGCCGAAGGAGAAGTCTTGAAATTCGACGGATTCCTCAAAGTCTATATGGAATCGACCGATGATGAAAACGAGCAGGAAGACGAATCCCTTTTGCCTCCAATCAAAGAAGGCGACAAGTTGGACAAAATCGATTCCATCGTAGCCATCGAACGCTTCTCCCAACGTCCTCCTCGTTATACGGAGGCAAGTTTGGTGAAGAAATTGGAAGAGTTGGGCATCGGACGTCCTTCCACCTATGCTACTACCGTAACCACCATCCAAAACCGTGGTTACGTGGAGCGGGCTGACCGTGAGGGAGAACCAAGAGACTACAACATCCTCACCTTGAAGAAGGGAAACATTACAGACGAGACCAAGACCGAAATAACGGGGGCAGAACGCTCCAAGCTATTCCCTACAGACATAGGCATCGTTGTGAACGACTTCCTCATCGAATATTTCCCGAACATCCTCGACTACAACTTTACAGCAAAAGTCGAAAAGGAGTTCGACGACATCGCAGAAGGCCATGTAAAATGGGAGGAGACCATCGATAGTTTCTATAAAGGATTCCATCCTATGGTGGAAGACACCATCCAAAATTCGGAACGCAAAGTGGGTGAACGACAAGTGGGCATTGATCCTCAAAGTGGCAAGCCGGTCTTTGTCAAAATCGGACGTTTCGGTCCGGTTGCCCAAATCGGTACGGCCGAGGATGAGGAGAAACCTAAATTCGCCTCTCTGCGGAAAGACCAGCATCTGGAAAGCGTCACGTTCGAAGAGGTGATGGATTTGTTCAAGTTACCTCGCGAAATCGGAATGTATGAGGATACAAGCCTGACTGTTGGTGTAGGCCGATTCGGTGCATACGTCCGCCATGCAGGAAAGTTCTATTCGCTTAAGAAAACGGATGACCCTCTGACTATCGACTGCGACAGGGCTATTGAACTCATCGAAGAGAAGAGACTTCAGGAACGCAATAAAATCATCAAGACGTTTGAAGCAGAGGATATCCAAATCTGCAATGGACGTTTCGGTCCGTATATCGCCCATGATGGGGCCAATTATAAGATCCCGAAGACGAAAGACCCTCAAACGCTTACGTTGGAAGAGTGCCAAGAGTTGATTAAGGATCAAGCCGACAAGAAGCCTGCAAAGAAAAAGGCGAGTCCAAAGAAATCTGCGGAAAAGGCAGAGGAAAAACCAGCAAAGGCTACGGCAAAAAAATCAACAACAAAGACGACTACCAAGACAAAGACGACCGCCAAGAAGACAACAACGGACGCTAAATCTTCTGCAAAAAAGAAGACAGCGAAAGCCGTGGAAGCGTAAGGATTTCTTAGGTCTTTCTAGTTGACATATAATTGATTTATAATCAAATGCAAAAATGCGAAGAGGCATTATGGATAATACAAATCCGACCTCTTCGCATTTTATGTATTCATGTAGCCACTTAGAAGCGTCCGCCATAGCCACCGCCACCGAAACTACCACCGCCACGTGAGCCCGAAGAGGAGTAGTCATTGTCATGGTCGCTACCAGAATCATAATCATCACGGCTACTGGATCGACTGCTATACCTGGAATCGTCCCAATCGCGCGAAGAGGAATCGTCGGATGAGCGAGTAATACCTGAATAAGTAAATTCATGTATCCGATTATCTAGATAATAAGTCTTTTCGCCTAGATTGTTCACGTAATAGAGCGAGATTCCAAGGTCGAAAAACATATTGAAAAAGTTGACAAATATTTGTATGAAGCGGTGCGTATTCCACTCCACCTCCCAACTCTTCGAAGGCGGATCTTTTTTGATTCGATTGTCCACAAAGAACACTTTCTCACCATTTTCATCCTCGAAATAGAACGAATCACCCATGTTCCAAATAGTATTCATGAAATGTAGCGAAATCTGCTCCATGAGTTCGGCCGAAGATTTCTTCTCCTCATGAGTAAACGTGCGCAGATAGGCCTCGTTTGGGACGAGAAGGATATAATAGGTCAATTTGAATATCATCCAGAACAGCCCCAATAAGAAGGGAATGAAGAAGATGCATCCCAATAAGGAACAGACAACGTCCAAAACAGAAATGCTGTCGTTCTGCTTCTTCGGGGCTATAATCTTTTCGATACGCATCTTCTCATCAATGTCGTCGGAAAGCAATCCACATACAGCATCTACGGACTCCTTGATGGCTTTATCCCACTGGGATTGACGCGCCCGAGGCTCCAACACATTTGATGCGATTCGATAGCAGATGGCATCGGGCAAGTCGCTCTCCAAGCCTCGTCCTGTCAGGATCTGATAGGAGTGGTCGAGCGTGGCCAACGTAAAAATCAGACCTTTGTTGTCCCCCTTGGAGCCAACGCCATACTTGTTACCCACGGTCATGGAGAATTCGTAAGGATCATCGCCCTCAATATGCTCCACCACAATCACCAGCGTCTTAACGTTCGTTTTCTTCTCCAACTGGAGCAATTTCCAATTGATGACATCACAGATGCTATCCGACAAAATGCTGTCGGGATTACTGATGTAGGAGGGATTCTCCCCATTCTCGGGAATAGGTATGTTGTCAGGATTGTAAACTCCCGCCGAAAGCGAAAGGCACCCCATCATGGCCACAATAAAAGCAATCCATCTTTTCATATATCGAATCTTATTTGGTTCAAAAAATCGTTTGTTAAAATCGTCCGCTATGACCGCCACCGCTGAAGCTTCCGCCTCCACGAGAACCGTGCGACCTACTGGAAGAATGGGAGCGGGAATAGCTATGACCCGAGGAATGGCTGGAACGGCCCGAGGAATAGCTGTAACCACCGCCGCCACCCGAGTAGGAATTAAATTCCGTAGAACTATTGTCAACATAAAGGATCTTCCTTCCTAATTCATCTTTGTAATAGAGAGAAATCCGTATGTTCCAAAACCAATTGAAGCAATGCATAAACGTCCGCATAAAACGACCTGGATTCCATTCCACCTCTTTATATGGGATAATCAAATTGCAAATGAGATTAGGGATAAAGAAGAACAACCTAAAAAGCACCCAAAACATCAACAGAATCAAAGGTATTCCGATAAACGCACCCATGATTACATCAAAAATTGTAGGTTCTTCCTCCTCATAACTGCTTTGGGGAGAAGATGGAATCATCCTCTGCACAGTGGCAGTATCCTTGAGGAGAATCGCGCTCACTGCATCTACCGTCTCGTCTATGGCTTTGTCCCAAGCAGACTCCTTCAAACGCGGAATCATCACGTGTTCGCCAATCCTATAGCATGTTATATCGGGTATCTCCCCTTCCAAACCACGTCCGGGCATGATGCAATAGGAACGGTCAAGGGTAGCCAAAGTTAAAATCAGTCCCGTGTTCTCCTCCTTCGAACCGATGCCATACAAATTGCCCACCTGCAAAGAGAACTGATGCGGGTCATCGCCTTCGATATGCTCCATCACCATGACCAACGTTTTGACGCCCGTGCTATCCTCCAAGCGGTACAACTTACGGTTGATGACACTACAGATGCTGTCGGACAAGATGTTATCGGGATTACTGATATAAGAGGGGTTTTCCCCATTCTCGGGAATGGGAATAGTATTGGGGTTATAGACTCCCGCAGAAAGCGAAAGAGTCCCCATCAGGACCAAGATAAAGACAAGCCATTTTTTCATATGCCGAATCTTATTTAGTTCAAAAATCGTTTATTAAAACCGTCCGCTACGACCACCACCACTGAAGCATCCGCCTCCACGGGAGCCATGCGACCTACTAGAAGAGCGGGAACGGGAGTAGCTGCGACTGGAATATGAGCGGCGGGAGCCACTGGACGAATGACGGAAACCTCCACTTTTCCTTGACGAACTGAAGGAATACTTCCTATTGTCAACATAAAAGATCTTCTCGCCCGTACTTTTTTCTTTATAATAGAGGGAAATCTTTATATTCCAAAACCAATTGAGGCAATGCCAAAACATCCGCATGCCCCGACTCAAATTCCACTCCTTCTCCTTGTAAGAGATAAACAAATTACAAATGAGATTAGGAATGAAAAAAATCAGCCTGAAAAACGCCCAGAAAATAAGAGGGCCTCCAACAATAGCACCCAAGATGAGTCGAAAAATCGAATCCTCCTGCGGCGGTTGTGACGAAGTAATCATTCTTTGCACAGTGACAGTGTCTTTGAGAAGGAGTGCGCTCACAGCATCCACTGTCTCGTCGATAGCTTTATCCCAAGCAGATTCCTTCAAACGAGGAACCATCACATTTTCGCCAATCCTATAGCAAGTTATATCGGGCATGTCTCCCTCCAAACCACGTCCAGGCATGATGCAATAGGAACGGTCAAGAGTAGCCAACGTCAAACTCAGTCCCGTGTTCTCCTCCTTCGAACCAATGCCGTAGATATTGCCCACCTGCAAAGAGAACTGATGCGGGTCATCGCCTTCGATATGTTCCATCACCATGACCAACGTTTTGACGCCCGTGCTATCCTCCAAGCGGTACAACTTACGATTGACGACGTCACAGATGCTGTCGGACAAGATGTTATCAGGATTGCTAATATAGGAAGGATGCTCCCCATTTTCGGGAATGGGAATAGTATTGGGGTTATAAATCCCCGCCGAAAGCGAGAGACAACCCAATAAAACCACGATTAGGGCAAAGCATCTTTTCATTATATGTGCCGAATCTTATTTGTTCACAACATCGTTTTACGACCCCCGCTTCTTAGAACCGTCCGCCAGAGCCTCCGCCCCCAAAACTTCCTCCGCCACAGGATCCATGCGAGCTGCCTGACGAGTAAGAACTTCCTGATGAGTAGGATCCCCCTCGGGAAGAGGAACGAGAACTGCCACTAGAAGAGCCACTGCCACCGCCACCAAATACGCCAAAAATCGCCCTTGGAATGAAGAGGAGCAAATCAAACATCTGATAAAAGCACCAAATGAGCAAACCGAAAAGAGGAATCGAAATGAGGATGCCTCCCAAGATCTCCCAGAAAGTGTATTCTTCCTCTTGGGGAACAGCATAGGCGCTTTTTATCTCTTCGTCATTCATCAGAATGCCAGAAATCACCTCGACAGTCTCCCCTATCGCCTCCTCCCATGCTCCCTCCATGAGGTGCGGAAGCATCGCTTTTGATTCCACTCGACGACAAACGACATCGGGCAAATAGCCTTCCAAGCCTATTCCTGTAAGGATTTGATAGGAACGATCAAGCGTGGCCAAAGAGATGATCAATCCAAGGTTATTTTCCTTCGAACCAACACCATACTTGTTGCCCACTGTCATGGAGAATTGGTAGAGATCGTCGCCCTCAACATGCTCCACAACCATGACCAAAGTCTTCACCCCAGTGCTATCCTCCAATTGAAAAAGCCTTTCGTTAATGACCGCACAGATGCTGTCGGACAAGATACTATCAGGATTGCTGACATAGGAAGGATGCTCCCCATTTTCCGGGATGGGGATGTTGTCCGGGTTATAAACCCCTGCCGACAGCGAGAGGCAAGCCAACATTGCCATGACAATGACGAGCCAACGTTTCATATCTGTTCGTTTCTAAATTACCCTGCATAAAAGACAAGGAGGAGCGTATGTAGCCACTTCTCCACACCTTCCTATAACAAATTTACGATATTAAATGAAAAAAATGGTACTTCCCAGAAGGAAATACCATTTAATCGAAGAAATCAGCGATTCTTTTCCATCGACTGCTGATAGATACGTTCGCTTCGGATGATCTGCCAACGATAAGTCATGCAGGCCAGTATAAAATAAACGAAAGTCAATCCCCACAAGGAGAGATACTCCCACTCCACGTCATGCAAAGTAGCCCCCATCGTATTCATCTTCACAAACCCATGGATGCCAAAGGTGGAAGGGAAAATGTAGGAGAAGAGTCTCCAATACCAAGGAACGGCAGAAGCCGGCCAGGAGACACCAGACGCAAAGAGCAATATCAACGACAAAAAGATAAAGATGACGAATGAAGATTCCCTGTCTCGGACAAGAACAGAGACCGTCATCGAGAAGAATATGCAAGAGAGCAAAAACGGCAACATGAACAAAGCCACCGTCATACGATCGCCCATCTGAGGCAAGGTGAACAAGCGAGGTACCACCCACAACAGATAAACCGATACGATAGCATAGAAAGTCAAATAACAGAACGTCTTACCGAAGACAATCCGGAAGGTTCCCCTATAATGGTTTTGAATCGGAATCAAGTTTCGGAACGTATTTCTGTCTCGCGCCGCACCCACCAGCAAGGAGATTCCCATCAGCAACGTCTGCTGAATAATCAAGACCAAGACGGCAGGAATCAAGAAACTAGCGAAACCACTCTGAGGATTGAAATAAGTCACATGCTCGTACTCGATAGGCTTCACCTCCACCTCCTGTTGGCGGTCTGAGAGAGCAGCCATCCTTGAGACTTGTATATCTTCGTTCATTTTCAAGGAGACCTCCGTCAACGTAGTAAGAAACGCCTTGTAATAGAGCAAACTACTCATACTGCTATACAAAAGGACATTCGACTTTTCCCCTCGGACAATCTTCTTGTCGAAATCATCAGGTATCAGCATAATGCCGTAGGCCTTCTTCTCCTTCATCGCAGCTTCCGCCTCCGACATATTGGCACAACGCCCTACGATACGTACATCTCGGGAAGCATCACAAAGACGCGTCATCTCCCGGCTCCGGGCCGTATTACTTTGATCGACCACCACCATAGGCACCTCCTTCGCCACCTCGTTGTCGTAGATACAACAATAGAGCAAAGGGTAACCCAAGGGAGCCACCAGGAAAAAGATGAGCACACCCGCATCCGTGATGACATTCTTGAACTCATCCTTCCATACGATGAAAAGGTCGAAGAAGCCCCTCTTTATTGTTTCTGTAAACGATTTTTTCGCCATACCCTACATCACATTAAAATTCCAATCCCGGAAGACTCACGGAATATACTCGAAATTTTTGTATATTTTTTTCAACCTCGGCATAACAAGCAGAGGCAAGAACAAGAAGCAGACCAAAGCCAAATAGCTTGACCACGTATAAGCAAAACCCAACCCCGACAAGGCTTGATCCACATAGATCAAAAAGAAATGTCGGAGAGGAAAAACATTCGACCAAGTCTGCAAGAGATAGTGCATCTCCGTTACAGGGAAGGTAAATCCCGAAATAGACAAAGAGACCACGCTGACCAAGGAGGCACAACTCATCGAAAGACGCATCACGGGGAACAAGCCGAAAAAGAATATCGCCATTGCCATGCACGCCATGACATAGACATACGAAGCCATCAGCATGGAGAACAAGCCTAGCTTACAAGGGAAATGGAGATAACCATAAAGGATGACGTCAATTGCCGTAATCACGATGAAATAGACAAGCGCATGAGGTGCCAACTTAGACAAGACTCCGATGAAAAGATTTCCCCTCGATATACGGAGCAAAGACTGCGACGTCTTCATCTTCAATTCACATCCCATCGCATAGACCGTCAAAAGCATGATGAGGATGCCGTAAATACCGGGAAGGATCGTATTGCAAAGATATACCGAATAGTCCACCACCGGATTTCCCAAAAGATGGGAATCAATTGCGATAGGCTGCAGGTCAATCATAGCTTGCCGTTCCGACTGTCCACGAGCCTTTCTAAACTCCCGGCCGACAGCAGCCGAGCCTAAGACCGAAATAGTCTTCAAATCACGATAAAGCAAGGAACCTGCCACCAGGTAAGTATTATTCAGATAAAAGGAGACCTTCGGTTGGCGGTTGGATTGAATATCCTTTTCCATATTCTTCGGAATCAGATAAATGCCATAGACCTTACCCTCCTGCATGGCTTGTCGTGCTTCCGAAAAATCACTAGCATGCAACGCCACTTTCGTCTGCTTAAACGCATCCAACTGACGGACTAGCTTGCGGGAGATCGAACTATTATCCTGGTCAACAACCGCAATCGGCAATTTCGAAGGTAGCCCCTCGCCCATCAAAGTCAAGAAGAAAAAAACAGAAAACAAAGGAGCAATCACCATTCCGAACAGATAGAGCGGTCGGGAAGTGAGATTCTTGAATTCCCGCTTCCAAATCATCAATATGCGTGAAAATAGACTATTATACATCTTTCTACAGATTTACTACGTCCCGAATGGAATCAAAACCCGTTACTCTGAAATGACAATTACAGACATACCTGGACACAAACCCTCCACCTTGTTCAAAGGCTTCGCCCTTACCTCGAATGTCTTAGCATCATATTCACCTGAAACCTTCGTCGCCTTCCATGCGGCAAAGGCTCCCAAATCCTTCATATAAGTTACCTTTAACGAAATTACCTTGTTGCCCAAAGCTGGAACCGTAGCCTTAAACTCCTTTCCCTTAGGGAAATTCACCAAATAGTTCTCCCTGATATTGAAAGTAACCCAGACATCTTCCAAATCCAAGACATTCATGATTGGAGCACCCGAACCGACCAATTCGCCCCTTTGAGGGAATATCTCGCTGATCTCTCCATCGATTGGAGAAGTCAAGACCGTCTCCGACATATAGGATTTCACCTCGGCCACAGCACCTTTGGCTCTGCTCAACTGAGCCAAAGCAGCCTCCTTGTCTTCGTCGGCAGCCCCTTTCATCGCCAAATCATATTGCGACTTGGCAGCTTGTTCTGTCGCCACCATCGCCTTGTAATTGGCCTCGGCCTCATCCCTCTTTTGAGCAGGGAGCACTTCCTTCTCGTAAAGGCTTTGCACACGTTCGTACGATTTCTTTGCCACTTCCAAACCAGCAACAGCCTTCTGCCACATCTCGTATGCCGCACGGATCTGTTCCTCACGGGCACCCTTGTTCGCCTTTGAGTTCAAGGCAGAAGCCGCCTTCTCTGCCGCCTTTGCCTGCTGCAACTTAGCCTCCACCTCAGGGCTGCTGATGATAACCACCGTATCGCCCTCCTTGACGGAGTCGCCTTCCTCAACCAAGAACTTCTCAATACGTCCCGGCAACTTTCCAGAGACACGTACTTCCGTCGCCTCCACTTCTCCCTGAATCAGTTCAGGGTCGGGAGACATGAAATAAACGCCAAAAAGCGTTATACCCAAAACAATACACATCAAAATGACGAATGATGCAATCAGCAAATTCGTATTATCCGCATTTTTCTTACCTGCACTCATGCTATCTAATTTTTATCGTTATTTTCTCATTTACCTAATACACCCACAGCCTTTTGTAAATAGACCTCAGCCAGCTTCGCATCTATCTCCGCCTCGATTTTGCTCGATTTGGCAGTCAACCAAGCTGTCTGCGCCTCCAACAGATTGGAAGCAGGTACGACACCCTCTGTGAATCCAATATTCGCATAGCGCAAATTCTCCTCGGCACGCTCCAGATTCTTCTCCGACAACTTCAGCTTCCGCTTTGCCTCCGACTGCTTAAATAAGCATTGATTGACTTGGAGTTCGATTTTCTCCTGCGCCTCGTCCAACTTATAGTTGGCTATGTTCGTCTCACATTTCGCCGCATTCAAAAGATGGATTTGTTCGCCCCAATGAAGGAGAGGCACATTCACCACGACCCCCACGTTCCAAGAGAAGCCGAACTTGTTTTCAAATCCGTTCCATGTATTAGGGTTGGTTCCCATATAGTTGGCCATCAAAGCCACATTGGGCAACATATCCGCACGAACGATTTTTTCCTTCTCCTTATAGATTCTCGTGGCATAAGACAAACTTTGGAGTTCGCTACGGTTGGCAAACATCGTCTCCATATTCAACGAATCAGACGACTCGGACAACGGGATGGACTCAAGGTTCTCATCTGCCAAAGTGAAAACGCTGTCCTGAGCAATGCCACAATATTGAGCCAAGAGCATTTTCGACAAGGAGATACCATTTTCAATTTTCAGCATAGCCATCTCCGCCTCATTCTTCTTCACCGAAACCGAAAGTTGGTCCGACTTGGTTGCCATGCCTGCCTCATTCAGAGCCGCCACATCATGCTCCATCTTATCCAACAAATGCAAGAGTCCCTCCACCGCCTTCTTCTTATTGGCGAGGGATACGATTTGCCAATAGGTCTCGTCCACGTTGACGATTACGCCCTGTCGGTTTGTTTCCAATTTAGACAACGCCAAATCCTTGTTGATGGATGAGATCTTATTGTAAGCACGGATTTTACCGCCCATGAAAACCGGCTGGGTAAGGTTCAACGCACAGACATAGATATTCCGGATGTCGAACGTCAGTTCGTCCTTCGGAATCGTGGTGTACTCCTTCCACATGATTTTTTCAGGATTCGTTTTCGGATTGAAAGGTTGTCCATTCGCGTCCAACGGAACCGGCTGTCCGTTCACAAGCGTCCATTGATTATTGATTTGGTCTTGTGTGAAAGCGAAACCATTTTCCGTCACCGTACCGATTGGGAGATACATGTTTTCTCCTATAAGAGCCATCTCCTTCTCATTTCGAATATATGCGCCCTTGAGAGACAAATCAGGAAGGTATTTCGTGAAAGCCGCCTTTTTCTTGTATGCAGCCATAGCCACCTCTTCCTCGGCCATCTTATGCTCTTTATTATTGCTTAACGCCATTGACCTGCAATCCTCCAAAGTCAGAACTGTTTGCGCCGAGAATGGGATGCAAGACATAAGAGAAATCGTAAAAACCAGAAATTTCTTCATCTGAGCAACATTTTATAGGAGGGTCCATTCCGAACCCTTTGTTTTAGTCTTATCTAAACGGTGAATCTAAAAATCCAACCATAACGAAGCATTTTCAATCTTCCGACATGCCTGCGACCACAAAGGCCAAAGCCATGCAATGAAGGAGAAGACTGCTTATGGTTCTTTGATGTACAAAAATAAGAAAAAAAAGGAGATCCGCTATAATTTTTAACTATGTTAACCATCGTTTTTTGCGCCATCTTAAGGATCAAATTGCAACGATTGAGATAGGAAAATGTCTAATTCGAAAACAGGAGAAGCATTGCTATCTGAAAAATTCCGTACTTTTGTCTTGTCGGAAGGGATTGCACTCAGTTTTTACGGTTGCTTCCTAATCTTGTCCGACATCAAGAAAAAACTATTCATAAATTAAAATTCTAATTGTTTTGTTACATCCATGGACAAAAAACCAACATTCATTGACCTGAGGTGCGACTTCGGGTTCAAGCATTGCATGGGCGACGCTGTCGTCATGAAATCATTCCTCAACGCCACCATCAGCGAAGAGTACGGACGTATCGAAAGTCTAACCTTCGCAAACGTAGAGTCCAAGAAAGGGAAGAGAGAGAATAGAGGTGTCATATTCGACCTCCGTTGCAAATTGGAAGACGGCAGCGAAATCCTCGTTGAAACACGGCGGTTTCATTTAAGCCAACAGTAATGCACATAAATACCCCTACCCAAAACGTAGAGAATTGAGCTTGATTTTGCTTATTGTATTTCAGTTAGTTAGATTTTTTTGAAAAATTGTTTTTTTGTCATTTTAGGGACAA
>JAGCWQ010000126.1 GCA_017961765.1 Paludibacteraceae bacterium
TTGCAGTTGGCGTTCTTGCCGTCGTTGACGGTCAGGACGATGACATACTCGCCCGGCTTTAGGCGCATCGCCTGTGTCTCCTCCACTTCATCGAGGACCCTCTCCACCACACCGTCGATTCGGTAAGCCACAATGCGGGCGTGCGCAAGTTGGTCTGGCTCCACACCCGAAACTTTCAAGGTGAAATCCGCACCCATTCCCACCACGTTAGGCTCGGCGGTGATAGCGTAGGAGGCCTTAACAACGTCATAGTGGAATGGCTCGATGAAGTAGCTCTTGCCCGCCTTGTCGGTCACATAGACCATGTACTCTCCGTCGAGCAAAGAGACATCATTGAAATATTGCAAAGTGGCGTTCTCACACTTCTTACGCTCTTTGTACCATTGGAATGTAAGGAATTGACCATCCCCGTTGCGGCAGATCACCACGTCGTTCCATACCTTCACGTAGTAGCTATTCTGCTTGTTGTCCGGTAACATCACGTTGAAGGTAAAATCCTTCTCCGCACAGTTCCCCTCGTCGTCACACATTTCCAGCGTAGCGGTGTAGGCGCCTGGCTCTAGGTTGGACGGGCAGTTCAGGCCGACCGTGCTGTCGTTGGCAACGCTGCCCGAACAGATGGCCTGGCCATTGTAGCGGACCTCATACTTCGAGCCTTCGCCACCCATGAGTTCGTAAGATATCGTTTCGGAACCGTCCGGCAAGACAAGATATAGCTTGTCCTCGACCGTCAATTGGAGATTAGGCTATTATCCCATAGTACGCATGTATGTTGCTGTAATACGATAACATACAATGATTTTGCATGATTATTAGTAACAAATAAGTAACATTCTTAGGAAAGGTTTATAACTGCGTTACATACCTTTTTCAGTTGAGGTCAGTCACACATTGATGGAGGAAAAGCATATTCCGTTAATCTGACGAATCTGATTGTTGCATATTGAGATTTTCGGCATATATAAGACGCGCTCATTTGAGAATCTTGGCGTTTTTCTATGAAAAACCTTTGAGGATTTCGGCATTTTTTATTATTTTCCTTTGGAATTTGGAATTTTATAGCTATCTATGCACCGAATAAAATAAAATCCATATCAGCAGTCGAATATGTAATTATAACATCATCTACTTCTGCTGTAAAACAAAGATAATTCGCGGCTGTCCCCGTGAAACAAGTAAAGAATGTGAAAAGGAATGCAACAACATAGTTGCAACTCTTGCGTGTGTTTATCATTGTAAAAAAATTACGGTCTAAACCAATATTAAAAACCTGTTTGTACTAACAATCCTTTTTCGGTATCCGAAGGAACCTGTTAAGTCGGCATCCGAACAGTTGTCCGTCATGAACAACACTCCAAAGTTATCATTTTTTGCCCAATGATATAAGTTATCCCCTTGATTTTTGGATTTTTAATTCTTAGAAATATCCATTATTCTAATTTGCCCAATAGGTTTACTTAACAAAAAAGTAATCTGAGTCAATTTCTATGATAGAAAGTTGGAACACACTTACCTCAAATTCGTCATCTAAAGAGATTTGCTCGTCATAAATCGCCACAAAACAAGGATTCTACGGGCCTTGCTAGTTTTCTTATATACTTAAAATTATAAGGGACAAAAAAGTAGTCTGAGTCAATTCCTATGGAAGTTGTTCCTATATCAGTTGCCTTAACGAAATCGGAATTAATTACGGCCACAGACACCTCTACCAGGGATTCGTCATCTAAGAGAAATTCTATGGTTTTAAAATCATGCCTTAATTCAAAATTAAAATCCATTTCTCTAATGATACTCGCCGCTAATATTGAGTCCTTTTGCATTACCTCCCTCCGATAATCGTCTATTTGGAAAGGATCCGCCACTATAAAAGTATTCTTTTTAAACCAATCTATTAATTTTTCCGTATCCTTTAGTTGCATAATGGGGACACAATCGTTGCCATCCTTTATACACAAGAACCATATAGGATAATTACCTTTGGGATATATAGATATAGAAAAGATTTTATATTCTTTTGCCAAGAACTTCTTCGCCTCCTCTTTAGTAGAAATACAAGGCTGGATTTGTCCCCACGCACTGACATAAATGCCGAATAACAACAATACGACAATTGCTATTTTCCCCATTCAATATAAAATTAGATGTTCAACAAAAGGGCATCAGATGCCAAGGGGGACGCCTTCCACCTCCGGGAATCGAATATGGCTTCCCTCCTAGAAAGCCACATTGAACGACATGGAGAATTGCCATCCCCTTAAATCATAGTTGTGCATGATTGGAAGATAATAGCCTCCACGCAAATCCCAAAGCACATAGCGGTTCTTAAACAACTCCACACCGACAGTAGGACTCAGATAAACTGTTTTTTGGGAACTATCCTCGCCACTGTACATCATGAATCCAACATTATATCCTGAATACATATTGAGGAACTTTCTTGCCCCACGACCGAAATGACGGGAATAGAAATCTTGTCCGAAACTGATATTGAAAGCGTCAGTAAGCGTAGTGGTATCAGACTCCGCCACATCCCTTGCCTTATAAACACCAAAATTGACAAAAGTCTTTCCCTTGGTGAAGATATATTTCAGATTATATCCATCATAATACTTTGCGGAGAAGCCCTCCTTCGGATTTCCGACCATCAAGAAACTATATTCAAATCCCGGCATATTCACAAAACGCACCTTCGTTTGGGTCGGAGAAGTCTCATCACGCATCAAATAGAGGTCAAGGTTCACGGTACCGATTGCCGCACAATCCTCCGCATACGCCCTACTCTCTTGCCTTAAATCTTCATTCTTATCGTAAATCTGGTCATCCAACACATATAACAAGGAATCTCCCTTACTATTCGACTACTTTTTCTCCAAGAGAGCAATATCAGATTTCAACCGTTCCATAGCTACAACATGTTTTTCTATCTTGCGCGACAAATCTATCGTCTGCTCTTTCGAATTGACAATCGCAAATTTCCACCCCTCCAAACGTTGCTTAATCTCATTATACTGTGCCATCGTCATCACAAGGTCATAACGAACCGTCTCATAGTCCTGCGTTTTCTTTTTGACCAACAACGAATTTGCATCAATAAAACGTTCTATTTCAGGCAACACCTTGTCAAAATTAATAGAATACGTATTCAAGGAAGCCTCCACCAGAACACTATCTCTTGAGCTCTGCGCATTCGACACCAACGGAAAGAAAGCCAAAACTACACCCAACCAAAATTTCCTGTAATTCATAAATTCACAAACTTTGTAGGATTCTTCTCATTCATTTTCTCCTGACAATCGGCAGAATCCAACATCCGATCAAAGGAAGATCTTGCAAAAATAGGGAAAAATACTTCGGTTAAAAAAATCCCAATACAATTTCTTTCATTTTAATAACCAAAAAAGGAGCGCACTTCCATGCGCCCCTTTTCATTCTTTATCTCCTTGATTTTAAATCACTCTGCATCCAAAGCAAACGTTCACGAACAAACTTTTTGATGATGTCCATCTTTTCAGGATAGGACTTGTCGTTTGCCGAATTGTTGTTATTATTGTTGTTCCAATTCCAGTTCCAGCCGCCACCACCGCCACCAGCAGAGTAACCGACCTTATTAGCAGAATCAGACAACAGCAAACGCTCCGTATTCTCATCAATGAAACCCATGATATCATCCATGTGATCAACCATGTTGTTCACCTTCTTCAAGCACAATGCGATGAAATCCGGGTCCTTGAACATTTGAACAAACCAATCAGCCTCGGCGATATAGTAATCTTGCGGCTCGTTATACCAAGCATAGCTGTGGCTACCGCCAGCACCTGCACCACCAAAGCCTCCAAATCCACCGAAACCTCCCATCAAAGTCTCAAATGGGTTGCCACCAAATGCCAAGTCGAAGTCCCAAATAGGACCCATCACCAATTTGTTGTCCTCCGTCACTTGGAAATAACAACTGGTGAACATATTTCCGTCATAGTCCTTACTAAGTTCCTTGATCAAGTACCAATCCACGAAGCTTTCCAAATCGACATACTTATGATAACCATTCGTGGCATCAAGGAAGCGTCCATTGTCATAAAGAACCGATTCGAACTCATCCAACAACTTCTTCACCCGATTGAAATCAGCACTTGATATCTCGTTACGCTCAGGATCCTTAAAGAAGAAGTGGTTGTTCGTCTTCGTACCAATAATATCTCCACGCTGGTTTTCTGTCTGGTTGGCCTTTCGGTCCACTTCAATCAAGAAATCAGCATTGACCCTATCGTCCGAATTACGAACTTGCTCACAGAGATAATAGTTACCCTCGTGCGAACCGTTCAACACCAACTCTACATTGTAGCCGCTTGGAGACCAATAAGCCGATGTATATCGCTTAGAGAGGTAGTTGGCCAATTCGTTACGGATGAACGAAGCATCATAATAGTTCGCCAACAAGCACCAACGCTTATGCTCCAACATACCCAACACCTCCGCCTTGTGATCCAACTTTACAGCGTAAGGTTTCTTGTTGGAAGCTGACCAAGTAGAGTTACCCCTACCCTTGATGGAGTCTGTCGTTCCCTTGTAATCCAAGCTACCGTCCTCACGGTAAACCTCGAATGTCTGAGGAAGCCAAGTCTCCTTGTCGTTGATTTTACGATTGCCGTTCGTCGTCACATAAACTACAGGAATACCACTGTTATAGACATGTACCTTATAAGTACGCACATCGCCAGAAGAGGAGATGACCTTCAACTCAAACGGTTTTTGGAAGTTGAGAGAAGAAGAACCACTCGTCAACTTTTCACCATTCACATAGGCCGTAGCTCCTTGCGCAAGCGTAAACTCAGGAACCATGTCAAAATGAACCAGATAAGGGACAAACAACTTGATGCTGTCATCCGAAATCTTAGCCGAATAATCGGACAAGAGGGATGCAGAATTTTTCGATTTCTTCAAGTTGAATGCTGTCACCGCATTGCTTGATGTACGAGAGTCCGTCTTAGCCAACGACTTATCTGCTTCCATACGGACAGAGAGCCACTCCAACCTTTTCTCAATCCAACCCGTCAAAGATTTCACTTCAGAAGAAAAATCAGACTGGATTGAAGAAGCCTCTCGGAATGCCGGAGCGAAGGTAAGCCACAAATTTTCGTTAGAGACGACAGACAAGGAGGTTCCTTCCGCCTCATCCGTAATCGATTTCAACCAATCCGACTTAGCAGATTTAAGTTCCTCGAAACGGGAAGCCACCAAGCCCACGAAATAAGGATCCTCGAACAATCGCTTCATCCAACCTTCGTTTCTCACTACGAAATCCTCAGGAGAATCGTCATTCTGACCAAAAGCCATCGTGAAATCGGAGATAGGACCCATCACAATCTTTCCGTCTGCATTAACCGTCATGTAGCAATTCTTCTTGAATGCTCCGTCATGATACTTGCCGATTTCTGTCACCAAATACCAATCCACGAAGCTATTCACATCGATATACTGACGATAGCCCTTGCTCGCATCATCGAATTTATTTCCATAAAGAGCGGTTTCAAAACTTTCCACCAACTTCTGGACAGAAATGAAATCATTAGAGCCCTCAGCATATTCTGGATCTTCCGAACGGAAAGAGAGTCCCGAAACAGAAGACTTGAAAACAGCGTCATCCGCATCAAAATCGTCTGTTATCTCCCAGACAGAACCATTCGGAACACGGCCTTCCTGCACACGGATTTGCTCACAAAGAAGATACGTTCCCAAATGCTTTCCATCCAAGACCCACTCCACATGGGAAGCCGACGGAGTCCACCCCAAAGCCTCACAACGGGAAGCCAACTGATAGCCTGCATAAGCACGCATCATCGACTTATCCTTCGCATTGGAAAGAAGCACCCAACGCTTTCCTCCTGAGAGATACGAATAGGAGATCTTTTCGTCCAATTTCAAAGAGAAATTGTATTTCCCATTCATCTGATAACGGCTACCCTTCCTTTTAACAGAAGCCTTTCCGTAATAATTATTCTTGGATCCGTAGCTCGTTTCCGAAGAGAATGGGCTCTTCGAAGTCCAATCTTCATACAAGCCATCATTACTTTTGAGATCGGCCTGCGTCAAGCGAAGGACAGGCAAACCGCTGTTATATATCTTCACGGTATAAGTCTGAATCTCACCCGATTCAGAAACCACTTTATAAATCTTAGAGTCGGCAAAATTCTGAGCCGTGACTCCACTTTTCTGTCTTGTTCCTTCCACATAGACCTTACCCTTCGTCTCAAAAGAAGGCTTCAAAGCATGAAAGTCAATCAAATAGGGAACAAAGACAGAGATGGTGTTTCCTTCAATCTCTCCCTCTACATCGCGAACGACATTCCCTTCGTTCGAAGCTGCCGACAAATAGAAACGGAGCATACGGTTGTCTTCCGAAGCCTTGTCTGAAGCCGACAAATCCGGGGTCTCCCCGAGTTCGTACTTAATCTTCTCGACATTCCCCATCGGAAATTTCATGTCTATGAAGCGGACACCGCCTTTCTCATAAATCGAATCGACCGATTTATAATCAATTTTTCCATCGAATCCGTTGCCGGAAACCGATACGTAGGATTGAGCCCCCGCCATCGAAAATGAAGTAAGCAGGGATAATATGATTAAGTTCCTTTTCATGATATTCTCCTTTATTCTAATTCTGACTTCATCCATTCCAAACGTTTCTCCAACCATTTTTTCATGTTGGAGACTTCGAGACGATAGGCATCCTCCTGGTCTGACAAATCGTCGGATTTCGCATCAAGCGTGTTCCAAACCCCATCGTTCGTAGCCGCCTGCAACAAACCTTCCTCGAACCACTCGTCAATCTTATCCAACCAGTCGCCCTTCTTCGCATAAATCTCGGCAAAACGCTTCTTCAATAAAGAATTGAAAGAAGGATCCTTGTACAATGTCGAGAACCAAGGAGAACGGTCATGCACGAAACCTTCCGGAGAAGCTCCGCCAAAACCGAACGACTTATTCATACAACTCACTGGCCCCATCGCGATGACTCCATCCTCACGAACGTTCAGATGACAATCCGTAGCAAAGGCATCCTCATCCTTCGCAATCTCGTTGATTAGATAGAAATCCACGAAACTCTGCATGTCCACCATAGAAGAATAACCAGCATTAGCGTAAAGAAGTTTTTCAAAATCATTCACCTTATCTTGAATACGAATCAAGCCAGCCCCCTTCGGTCCTGTCTCTGGATCTTTCATCACGAAGAGAGACTGGGATAATGACGCATAGAAGAAATCATCACCCTCGTCATAGGAGTCTTGGATGGAGACGAAAAAGCCGTCTGCCAAACGCCCCTTACATACGCGAACCTGCTCCGAAAGCAAATAAGGACCCATAAAGATGCCATCCAAAACAAGATCCACCTTCCGGAAACTTGGAGTCCAAGCCAAACCAGAAAGGGAGGATGCAAATTCATACGCCAAAGCCGCACGCATCAGAGACTTATCCCCATCAAGGGAAACCAACTCCCATCGTTTGTTCTTTGTCATATCCAAAAGAGACTTCTTGCTCTCGAACTTAATACGGTAATTATTTTTCAAGCCAGAGGCAAAATGCTTACCCTTTCCCTTGATGCTCATCGTTCCCAAGTCAGTAGTACCAATCTTCATGGAAGACTCCTTCGCCCATGACTGAGAAGAGACACCTCCAGTGGACTCGATAACAAGCAACGGATTTTTAGAAGAGAGTAACTGAAGCGTGTAACTATGGACATCGCCATTGAAAGCTACCAACTTCACATCTGCCTTCTTGGAGAGATCGATTTTATCACCTTCCTTCCATCTTTTCCCGTTTACGTAAATATAAGTGGCCGAGGCATCAAAAGAAGGAACGGCGGAAGAGAGTTCAGCCGAAGAAGGAACCACAGCCTTCAAATCCTTCTTGTCCAAAGCATCAACTACAATATTATAACGGAAAGACCGATTGTCACCTAGCGAGAATGAGACGGAACGAAGCAAATTGTCCGACTGATGGACATCCGCCTTATCAAGATTCACCGCACTCTCTTCAATTTGAGGAGAAAACGAGAACTTCGCAATTTCCGATTTAGGATAAGACATCTGTACCCTATGCTCCTGAGGAGAAGAAACCATCGTATCGACTGCATAACCAGGGAGAAGGACCTTCTCGCCACTTGTCATTTGCATTTGGACAGACTCCTGCGCCATCAATGATGAAGCCACCATCCAAGGCAAGAAAAGGATGACTACTTTTTTCATTTCTTTATGAATTTATAGGGTTTATCATTGATTTTCAACAAATAGACACCTTTAGGAAGATGGCTGACCAAAATAGTAACGCCCTGGCTGTCTTCCACAAAGTAGTGTTCCATGAGGAGACCCGAAGCATCCAACAAAACCACAGTCGAATTTGGTGTCAAGCCCGAAACCGTGATATAGTCTTGCGCTGGATTAGGGGAAACAGACAACTCCACAGACGAAAGAGATTCGTTCGACTGCGTTTGTTCATTTAAGAATGAGATTTCCTTGACCGAAGAGAGCGCATACTCCGATATACGATCCGATTCGCCGGAGAGGGTCTGGATATGCAACTCGTTATTCGAAACCCAGTACTTCGGTTGCTCGGAGAGAGCAAAGACAACTTTTTCTTTTTCCTGTCCATCCAATTTGACCACCATCGACTTGCGTTCGACCTGAGCAAATGTCAAATAAGGAAAAACAGAAAAAGAAGACACAAGAAGGAGGTACCTCCCGATGCTTTTCATGTTTTTCATTTATGTATCAATTTATTCGACAGCAAAGATTCTATTTTCCATCCTCGTAGGATAGCAACTCGACTCCCAACTGCCGAAGGTTCACTATTATCAATATAAATAAAACGAAATCAAAAAGAAACAATCTTCTTCATCAATTCCTCAACTTTACGGAACAAGAAAGTTTTTATAGTCCACAAATGACTTCGTCTCTACAACAAGCAATATTCCATTGATTCAAAAGCGCTTGACAAACATCACTATTCAAAAAAAGCAATACCCTACGCATTTCTTCCTTCCGAACCAACAACACCGCCACTACCACATTCTTGAAAAGGAAACAATTCCTCTTTCAATAACCAGCGCAAATATAACTTTTTTCTAAAACAAACAACCTTTCTCTCCGTTTTTTTATATTTTTTTTCAACGAAAGGAGTTTTTCAAAGGATAAAAGAAAAGACAAGGAACAAAACGCCCATCAAGTCCAATCAATCGGAAGCAAACAATCCGATATTCGCTGTGCAATTTGCCGACCAAAAGAAAAACAATGCTTGATTTTATCGACTGACAATTAAAAAGTTTTTCTTATATTTGCAGCCAGAAACTGAGAACCGCCATTAGCATTGACTTCCGCGGGAAGACAAGATAATGAATCGGTCCTGTCAAATTAGTTTATAATCTCAAATTCAAGTAGGTAGCATTATTAATTCGAATAGTGATGTGTGCCACCTACGGAACGTAAGACTCAAATAAAAACAACAATAAAATGACAAAAGCAGAACTCACATCAAAGGTAGCCAAGTCAACCGGCTTGGATCCACAAGATGTACTACAAGTAATTGAAGGCATTATGGAAACAATCAAGGGTTCCCTTGCCAAAGGTGACAACGTATATCTTAGAGGTTTCGGAACATTCCAACTCAAAAAGCGTGCGGAGAAGACAGCTCGAAACATTTCAAAGAATACTGCAGTTATTGTTCCAGAACACAACATCCCATTCTTCAAACCTTGCGAAGAGTTTAAAGACGATGTTTCTGGCCTCAAGAAATAATAACTAACGGGAATCCGATTCCTATTTCAGGAATGCTTCTACAACCAAGCTAAACAGATTTCCCAAAGTAAAAAAAGAACCCAACCGAAGCGATTCAGTTGGGTTCTTTCTTTTATATCCCTATTTATTTAACCACAAATCCTATTTGTGACACACCGCACGGATCGGATAACCACCCTCGCGGAAATCGACGTTCATCTCCACTTTTTGGGAATCGAAATACAACTCATACGCAAGGTGCGAACAATCCTTCTCAAGCGAACGCGTCCAATAATAACCGCAAGAACCACCCACATATAATTCTGCATGCAAGCGGAAACCGGCAGCCGGCAAGAAGATATACTTCGTACTGTCCAACTTGGAAGCAACCTTGTAACCACGGACCTCATTCACCTCGGTCCAAGTCCAATCACAATTGTCCTTCAACTCCTTCAAGTCAAAATTGGTCGGCATCCTCCATTTGCCCCCCATCCGGGTATGAGCTACGTCATCCTCCAAATCCAAAGTCTCCTTGTTATCGTAAAAATGATTCAAGCCTATCATATCCTTCTCCTGCTTCCTCACATATTTGGAAAAAAGCATCCCTAGAAAGTTCTTGGCCTTATTAGAAAATTTCAGGTTATCCAAATCATATTTGGCTTTCGTTTCGACCTCGCCCCACGCATAATAGTCGCCATCATCCTCAATATCTTCAGCACCGACATTTTTAGTGGCCCACAAGTTTCCACTTGGCAAATCCAAATCCACATAGTCATACCCTCTTGTCTTCGAACAAGAAAGAAGCACAACAGAAACGACACACCAAACGCTTAAGAATAGAAAAATTCTTTTCATTATTCTAAATTTCTATGTTTATCTTTAAAGCTTTACGGGTTGAGAATCAACTCAAAACACCATGAGCAAAATTAGAAAAAGTTTTTTACACAAGCAAAAATTGAGCCATATTTTTTTGATTAAAATCAACTGCGACCACAAACAAGCAATCATTCCCCATAAACATTTACTATTGAGCCATTTAGAATTTTCAATTTTAAGCACATTCAATATTCAGCCATCCGACTCTTCCCTAAATGAAAAATGCCCTTTTCAAGGCTTTTTTATCCTATATTAATTGGCTGTCTGCACAATAAGAAGTATCTTAGCGACGGGAGAGTTCCAAGCATCTTCCCTCATAAAACGAACTGATGTAGGTATAGTCTTTGAATAGTCTTTCAAAGACTTCGGAAGATTGACGTATATTGTTGATTGGCAATCAATTTCAATATTGTCATACTCTTTTCGATCAGACCATACAGAACCCTTCCAAAGAAATTTAGGATACTCACAAAAACGAACAACCATGATACTAAAATCCTTTTTAACGAAAAGGAGAGGCTGGATTTCTCTGCTTTTCTTATTGCTATTCTGTAGCGCCAACCACGGCCAAGCGCAGAAAAAGAACCTCGTATGGAGGGAAGACTTCGGTGTGGCTGGCGATTCCGTCCGAATGGATTTTGCCGACCCCATGCATACCATGCCTGGACACAA
>JAGCWQ010000127.1 GCA_017961765.1 Paludibacteraceae bacterium
GGCCAGCGACAAACCCGCCTACTATCTCTTGCAAATTTAGCACGAAAAAGACAAGTAACCAAAATTTTGCGGAAGCAATAAGAACTATTTTTGTGAGTTCCGCTGTTATGGGGCGTTCTAGCCTTCCTCCGTCTACTAAAAATCAACTTATAGCGTCCGACTCACCCATGGCCGAGTCGGACACCTACCCTATCGGCATAGCCATCATTCCACTACGACCTTCCAACATTTCCTCTCCACTTTTACCAAATATACGCCAGGAACAGGAATCGTCAGAACGAACCTATCAGAATCAGACTTTCGGTTTGCCACCATATCGCCCAACAACGAATAGACACGCACATCACAACCCTTTGCATTCCATACGCAGATTCTCTTTCCTTGGGCAAATACCTGCCTGCCGTCCGTATCGTTGAGGATCTCCTCTGCCTCATTGAGGGTGGAACAACCAACGCTTCCGTTCGCCGACAAAGGCGTGGAGGTTATCAATTCATTCCCATCATCATCGATACATTTAGCAAAGAGTTTCATCGAAGAGGATCCATCCGTCTCCCTTCCGTAGGATTCATCCGTATTATGAGGCGTGAACAATAGAGAACTCAACTCCACTTCCCTATCGAGATAGGTGGTGCGAAGTACGATTTTCTCAGAAACAGTAGCCCCCAATTTGAAATTCAAGTGCAAAGGACCCAATTCAGGCTTTTTGTCGGCCCAAAGCAGTTTATAACCATGAGCAGGGACTACCGTCGCTTCATTTCCGGAAGGAATGGTGCATCTCGCCACCTTCGTCTCGTTTTCGATGGTCATTCCTGCAAGATCAATATCCTTGTCGCTACCATTGTAAAGTTCAATCCAGTCAGAAGCCTCGCCGTTCTCATCCAAAGTGGACTCGTTGGAGGCACAGATCTCATTCAAATAGAGCTTCTCAGGAAGCGTACTATTAGGATCATGCTCAAAATAGATGGTTATTTTCAGTTCTCCCGAATTTGCGATTGCCGTCAAATGCTTCTCCAAGTATTTGCTGCCATCTTCAGTTCTGACTGCTTCGTTGTTTATCTCCCATCTCAAAATTTTATATCCATAAGGAATCGTAGGCTCCACCTTTACACGCTCATTAGCGTAGCGCGATGTGTTATATTTGACGCCGTTAAACTCTCTTTTGTTGAGGAAAAATTTGAAGTCCGGGGTCTCCTCTTCCGGAAATACGGCCCTGACTTTGACACTGACAAGCTCGTCTCCCAAACCAAACTCCCTTTTCAGCTGATCAATAACATATTTTTTCCTTTCCTTTGCAAAGGAACGCATGGTTTCTATCTCCTCATGATAGGTATCAAAATTTCCCGGGCATTTCAACAAGTCGCTATGCTTGATTGTCGCACACATCTCGAAATCGGTCATATTCCAGAGAGAGTCCAGATTGGTGTCAATTCTTTCATCTGTAAACTGATTTTCTATCCGGTCGAGGTATTGGTCGAGAAATTTCCAACGGAAATCCTCATTCTTCATGCAAGACTGCATCAACACCAAAGGCACATTTGAATGGGTCTTGATAGGCTTCGTGGTGAAATCAAGCATACATGTGTCCAAAGCGGACGACCTTGGAGACAAGCCGAAATCCGTATCGAACAAAATCCAGCGGAACCTTCCGCCGTCATGTTTTCTCCACAACTTTGTATTGTTTGTCACCCAATCCGTATTGCCCACATATTGCTGAATAATCTGATAGTCAATATATTCATCAACATCCATATGGGTATTGAGTTTATCATAAAAGTCGGCATCAGCATAACTTTTACTAACATAATCGATCATGTTGTCATACGCCTCCCGAGTTCCCACTTCGCACACGTAACTTCCATTGCTAGAAAGCATATCTATCTCATCCTCATCAAGTCCATAATTATGGTAAACATAATCCTCGCCTGTCCGCTCAGTAAGAATCATCATTCCATAGTACTCGCCATTGAGGTAGAAAGAGACCGGCTGAGCCGCTTGCTTGTCGATATTCATGCCGTCGGCAAGACTTTGGATGAACATATCCCTCCAACGAGGCTGCACATAAGAATAGCCGTTTCCTCCATTACGCAAAGCAAGGCTTTTGTACTTTTTGTACGAGCGGTTAGCAAAAAATGAGTCGTAGTTCATCTTGTTCTTTCCAGAACGTTTGTTTGCCTTGATTTTCAAACTTTTGCCCACATGTATTCTTGTGCATCCTCCATACACACCGATTTCAACCTCCTGACAGTCAAGCACCTTTCCGTCAACCATATATTCAAAGTTGGCAGAACGCATCCAATCTTGATTGTAGTTGGCTACAGGCGTACATGAATTGGCAAGTCCATTTTTGCCCTCAACATAGATGCCCAGCATATCATCATAGATATCCTTTTGATTGGACGAAAGAGAAACGATTGGCAACCTTTTTCCATCCCCTTTGCAAGCATTATGATACTTGTCTGGGAAGATATAGCTTCCCGTCAAAATTTCGCTGAAAAGCATCCCGTCCTTATAGGCTCGTGCCCGCAAGGAAGTCGTTTTTTCTATCGGAACGGCTCCAACATATAGCAATCCCGCCTCAGGCGTTGGAATGTCACCATTCAACGTGTAATAGATCACAGCACCCTCTGTCTCGCAATCCAGTTCAACATTCACCACCTCCTCGTACAAGCCCGGTTCGCCGGACTTGAAAAAAGGGGAAGCCACCCGATTCGCCAGGGATGTAACCAATGGATCGTTCGCTTTTCCTGGGGTTGGCATCATATACCCATCCGCACAATAGGACAAATGGGGACGCTGGGCAGGATAGGAAAGTTCCATTTTCATTCCCTCTTTTTCGAAAGAGATGGAGCCTTCGTCCGTAGAGAGTTTATGCCCTACCCGTCCGACATAGTTGCTTTGAACTTTAGCCGCAGAGGGACTGCCAGTTTCCGTCTTGCCAAAGAACAACAGCGAATAGCCGTTGGGCAAGAGGTGTGTAGAATCTAGCGTGAGACTCCAATCTATCTTTCCTTGCTTTATATTCTTTACCGTCCACCCCTTCAGGTCAACCTCACCTCCGTCATTATAAAATTCGACATACCCATCATAATTGTATTTGTCGCTGTAAATAGTAGCCACATTATTAGTCATGATTTCCGTAATGCGGAGTTCTGCATTCGCACTAGAACAACAAGAAAGCAACAAACATACTTTTATCCAATCACTCTTTTTCATTTTTCTCATTATTTCGGTTTTACAAGAAGAAGATTCCTTCTTTTCCTTAACATATTGTTTTCTAAGCCTACTCGTACCATAGTTTTATAACTGCCCGAACACTGAATCCAGCTAAACTAGGATAAGAAATAGCGCCGACAGCTTTTTTATCAAAGGAGATAGCATCTGCACCACTCTCCTTGACTATAGTTGAGGTCCAATAAGAGACCTGAGCCAACAACCAAAATATAATCTTCTTCATTTTTGAATGCTTTTAAATTTATCAGGAGACTAATATACAATAAAAGATCTTTTTCTTAATGCTTCCAAGCAACTTTCATACGAAAATCATCCTATCCATCGTTCCTTATCAAACTATTACCATGATTTTCTCACCACTCCTCTCCCGTAGCCGACAAATAGGCCTGTTTCCAAATCTCCTTATAATCATCGTCATAGACCGATTCGACTGGTTCAGGAGTGCCGTACATGGTGTTTTCAAAATAGTAGAGATGCCGTCCCTTCCTGATTAATTCCAGATCTGAACAGGAATTGCCCGAACCCAAGCGGTCGAAGATCTCCTTGGTAATCTCGTACATATTGCGGGTCTGTCCCTCGCGATCGGTTTGTACGATATAGGCTACATACCGTTTGTTTTTCGCATCATAGCAAGCCGTATAATCACCACCCTTTTTTATCGTTTTCATAATCCATTCCGTATAATTAATTTTAATCAAAGGTAAGAAATTGGCAGGAGAACTACCGAGCTTCCACCTTTATTTTGTTTCATCATCCAAGTCTGATTTCTGAGGACCTTTCGTGTCGGAGAATCCTGCAATGTGTTTTCCGAGCCATACATTGATGTATAATAACGTATATACACGACGATAGAAAACCAAGGACAAGAAGATGCTCCATCGTAGGAATGTGACGACAAAAGGAAAACTCATAATGTCAGATTGCACCTTCTCGACGTTGAAAAGATAACCGATTCCAATCATCAAGAAACAAGCAAAAACTATCAAGGCAATGATCCTCTTCACGGAACGGTTCATGTAAAAATTCCGTGGCATCAATCGAGTTAATCTTGGGGGTCTCCATAGCATAAACAAATACAAGGCGAAATAGGGAGCTTCTGCAGAGAAATTACCCACGATGTCGTTAATTGTTTTCTGAATAGAGGCCACAAAACTCAAATCCGAATTGTACCCCCAATAATTGTTTAACCACATCGAGAAAAATCCGAATAGTCCTGCTGCAATCACATTGTCCACCACAATTAAGAGTCTTTTGACAAAGACCCAAACGGATAGATCTTCGATTAGGTATCGTGTACCTTTGTCGTATTCAAGCAAGAAGATGAATTCTTTGACTAACAGGGCCTTTGATTTCAGGTAAGCCCACAACGAATGCCCTATTCCACTTTGGGGTATTTCCTCCTCAACGACTGGCTGGTTGGTGTAGGATCTCCATTTCTTCTTATTCCTTCCCATGTGTCAAAAATAGAATTAGGACATTGAATCGTTTGTTATTTCTGTTGATTTATAGAAGAAAATATAATTATTCACCATTTTTCTTACAAATATAAAAAATTTCTAATTACATCTCTTTCATTGTATTTCATTAGTCATTCAAACACGGAAATTTCATCAAAATCCCCATGAACCGCATCCATCCTGCATCGTCAGGTTCTGCCATTCTGTCAGTTTCCCTCTCCTTAATCATCAACTACTGTTAAGCGCCCCCTTCCTTTCGTTAAATCAAATTAAACTCGGCCGTCCTCGTATCATAAAGCACAAAATTTGTCCGTTATAGCGATGAAAGGCGACGAGAATCGCCACTATTCAATAACTAAAAGAGAAAAGAGATGAAGCATTTGAATTTTTCATTGACAGCGGTTGTTGTTGCCCTCTTCAGTGCAGGAGTTTCTGTTTTCTGCTACACGCAACTCAGCCAACCGAAAACAATATTGGTAGAAAGCCAAAGTCCCGTCCAATTCACAAGCGACCGGAATAGCGGAGCGACCGATTTCACTTACGCCGCCGAAGTTTCAGTAAACGCCGTGGTTCACATCATGTCCAAGTTTGAAGCCAAACAATCGAACATGGGAATGGAACAAGACCCATTCTTCGAATACTTCTTCGGGCAACGGAATCCTGCTCCTAAACGTCCTGCTCAAATCGGTTCGGGTTCGGGTGTCATCCTAAGCTCCGACGGTTATATCGTAACCAACAACCACGTAGTGGACGGTTCGGACAACATCTCCGTCATCCTTAACGACAAACGGACATTCGACGCCCAACTCATCGGAACCGACCCAACCACCGACTTAGCGCTCCTGAAGATTGATGCGAAGGACCTTCCTACCCTTCCAATCGGCAACTCCGACAACTTGAAAATCGGAGAGTGGGTACTTGCCGTCGGCAACCCTTTCAATCTGACCTCTACCGTCACAGCGGGAATCGTCAGTGCGAAAGCCAGAAGCATCAACATCCTCAACTCCGACATGCGCATAGAGTCCTTCATCCAAACAGATGCCGCCGTCAACCCTGGCAACAGTGGCGGTGCCTTGGTCAACACTAACGGAGAGTTGGTCGGCATCAACACGGCCATCGCTTCGCAGACAGGCTCCTATTCGGGCTACTCATTCGCCATTCCAGTCAGCATCATGAGCAAGGTGGTAGCCGACCTCAAGCAGTACGGCGTAGTACAAAGAGCCCTGCTCGGCATCTCCATCAGCGACATCAACGCAGAGTTTGCAAAGGAGAAGAACTTGGATGTTTTGGAGGGTGTCTATGTGGCAGCCGTCAATCCTAACAGCGCCGCAGCCGATGCCGGCATAATAGAGGGAGACGTCATCATCGAGGCGAACGGACAAAAAGTCAAATCCGTCTCCGAGCTCCAAGAGCAGATCGGAAGACACAGACCTGGAGACAAAGTCGGAATCACCCTTCTAAGGAACGGCAAACAGAAAGAGTTCGATGTGACTTTAAAAAATAAGATGGGCAGCACGAGTATGCTCAAAAGCGGAGCTGCCGAGTTGTTGGGCGGAAAACTCGTACCGCTCAGCGACAGACAAAAGATGATGTACCGTGTCAACGACGGCCTATGCATTGAGAAAGTAAAGAAGGGAGGAAAACTGAGCAAGGCTGGCGTTCCAAACGGGTATATTTTGGTGAAAGCCAACAGCAAATTCGTCAAAGACGTAGATGCGCTTGACGCCATCATCGGGGAGGCAAAACAAACGACAGGAGAACTGAACGAGCATCTATTCCTCTCCGGCTACAACCCTGACGGCAAAATCGTGTATTACGCCATTGACCTAAAAGAGTAAAGAACCCAATATTTTTCTGAAAGTCAACTATAAAGAAAAGGGCGTCCGGCACCATCGGATGCTCTTTTCCCATATAGAAGGATTCTAAATTCATGAAATAGAGGGTTCCGAACCCACTCTATAATTATTACGAGAAAGCCATTGAGAGGATACGGGGAAATCAAGAAATCATTCGAAATCAATATATTGAACCCGCCCTTCACGGCGGTTTCATTTAAGCCAATAGTAATGCACATAAATACCCCTACCCAAAACGTAGAGAATTGAGCTTGATTTTGCTTATTGTATTTCAGTTAGTTAGATTTTTTTGAAAAATTGTTTTTTTGTCATTTTAGGGACAA
>JAGCWQ010000128.1 GCA_017961765.1 Paludibacteraceae bacterium
CGGCTCATACAGGGACCAACTGTCGCTATTTTACGTACTTTGGAAAACGGGCAACAAGTCTTACAAAGTTCTCCCGAAAGACATATTCAAAAACACGTATTTCATTTGGGAGGCGTTGCACAAGAAAGAAGGTACGAAGAGAAGTGCTTCTGAGCAAAAGCCCGATGAAAGTGTATCGGCTTTCTTGGGGTATGATTTGGAAATGAGAAGCAAGTCCTATGGCAAGCCAAAGGCGGTTGTGAAACCAAAGATGATAAAGACGGAACAGAAGCAGGGAATAGGGTACAACAACATTACCTCAACGAACCCCGTGATAAGAAGAAAACTGATATCGAAAAAACTAAAAGCGTTCGTTAACAACTAACGGACGCTTTTTTAATGTCTTCTTGAAATTCTCCCCCTGCTCAGGTCGTATGGGCTTATCTCGACGGAAACGCTGTCGCCGGGGATAATCTTGATGTAGTTCATTCTCATCTTTCCGGCCAGACTGCATATCACGGTGTGGCCGTTCTCGAGTTCGACTCTGAACGTAGCACCCGGCAGTGCCTCTGTGACAATGCCGTCTATTTTTATGAATTTATCCTGCTTCATATACGCAAATATACATTTTTGCTTGGTAATCGGGTATTTATCGTAATAAGAGGCATTTTATGATTACCGAGATAAAAAAGGGGCAGACAGGACGCGGACTACTCATTGAAAACGATGGGTACGTTTCACTTGATATGCCCGAGAACAAGATACTTAGGGAAGCGTTTGAAGTTGAGGGCGTAGGTGGTCTTTCTCCAAAGAATCTTCCAAATCCGTTTATCGTAAGTGCGGTTTTCCAGAAGTTCGGAATCGAGAACGCTAACGGCAGGGTGTACCCTGAGAGTACGCTCAAGAAAGCCGTTCAGGAATATATGGAAAACGTCAGGGACAGACGCGGATATGGAGAATTGAACCACCCGAGCGAGTCGAGCATTGACCTCGGAAGGATAGCGATGAATATCGTTGAACTCGAATGGAGGGGCCACACGCTTATCGGAAAAATGGAGATACCTGTATCAGAAGGTTTCAGGAACCTCGGTATCGTATCCACTTGTGCCGATATGCTCGCACAGTGGCTCATTTCCGGTTTGAAGGTTGGCGTGTCTTCTCGCGGCCTCGGAAACGTTACGAAGGAGTTTAACAAACTCGTCGTGGCTGACGACTATCAGATAGTGTGTTGGGACGTTGTTTCTCAGCCTAGTACGCCTCTCGCCTACATAGGTGTAACGGACGATGAAATCGCCCCTTATGTCGAATCTAAAAAGTCCGATAAACAGACTATAACGGAAAACAAATACGAAAAGTTCAGTAAATGGCTTTTAAAATAACGTAATATGTTGGTTTGAAACTGCAAAGATATAACTTTTTAGTTTGAACGCATATTTATCTATAAAATAAGTGGATTTTAACAATCGAAACATATGAAGAAAGATAATACGGCTGAAAAGGCTGCACTGAATGCCGAGAAAATAACCAAGGCATTGCAGGAAGGCACTGAAAAAACCCTCCAAAGCATTATCAACGAGGCGATCTCCAGGTTCGTCACGGAAAACGATGATGAAGAGGAAGGTCCAAAGGACAACAGTTTTGACGTAAATGACGTTGAGCCGAATGAGGTTCCAGAAGTTTCTGATGTTGAAACCGGCGATGAAGCCGGCGGCGAGGAAGGCAGCGAGGAAACACCTGCACCAGAAGATGGTGAGGGTGCTCCTGAGAGCGGCGAGGCCGAAGACGATTGGTCGGATATGGAACAGTACAAGGTAGGTGACGACGATTATGATTTCACGGGCGTAGATGGAGATGAAATTCTCAAGGTTTACAACAAACTTGGCGACGACGACCAAATCTTCGTGAAGAAAGAAGACGACGGTACGTACAGCGTTAAGGACGATGAAACCGGTGCCGAATTTGTGATCGAACTCAATCCTGAAGGTTTGGATGCCGAAAACGGAGCAGAGGGTGGCGAAGGCGAACCCGCTCCTGAAACCGAGCCTGAACTCGGACTCGGTGGTGATGAAGAGGGAATCGACGATCTCGGTGGCGGAGAAGAGCCTGCTCTCGGTGACGAGGGTGGCGAAGGCTTCGACGACGACGATGTGATTGAACTCGACATCAACGACGACGAGGACGACCTCAATGAGGAAAATCTTGGCTACACGGACAGCTATCAGAAGGACGTGTTCGACAAGAAGTTCAACATGAGCGAGCCCGCAGACAAGAAGACCACTTACTCAATGGACGCAGGTGCACCTGACGGGGCTGAAAAGCCTTGGGCTGGCAAGGGCGATCCAAAACCTTTCGAAAAGAAGGTTGACGAGGACATCGATGAGTGTGGTATCAACGCACCTGCTCCTGAGCAGGAAGCAAATCTCGAAGAGAACGGCGGAACTATCGCTTCTACTGACGCACGTCACATGAAGAAGGGACAAATCGCACAGCACAGGCCTAACGCCCCTGCATACGATGTCCGCAAGGTAGACTCACCTCTTTCCGAGAGCGTAAAGAAAATCGTCGCAACGGCAAAGGCTATCCAGGCCGAAAACAAACAGTACAAAGCTAACCTTGACAGGATTAAGAAGTCTCTCTATGAGGCTGCAGTCCTCAACGTGAACCTCGGTAGGTTGGTTGATATTCTCGTTAACGAAACAACGACGAAGGACGAGAAGAAGTCAATCCTCGAAAGATTCAACAACGTCAAGACTATCAGCGAAGGCAAAGCCCTCCAAGCAACTATTAAAGCCGAACTCAGGGAGTCCAAGAAAGCTAACCCTATCGTGGAGAAGCAGTTCGTAGCAGGACAGTCACTCAACGAGAAAACTATCTATTCAAACGCTAAGGATCCTTCATTGGATTTGATGGACAGGATGGATAACCTTTACAAATAAGCAAACAACAAAAGACAATAAACAATGATTTCAAATTTCCTACAGAACGGCCAGGTTGGTAACATCGCTACCAGCAAGCAGGCAGAAGCCCGCAAAGCCATCATGGAACGTTGGGAGAACATTGGTTTCACCAAGGGTCTTGACAAGTATCTCAAGACGAACATGTCAATCCTCTTCGAGAACGAGGCCAACATGCTCCTCAGCGAGTCTACGGACGCTACTAACAGCGGCTCTTTCGAGACGGTTGTATTCCCTCTCGTTCGCCGTGTATTCTCACGCCTCCTCGCAAACGATATCGTTTCCGTACAGGCTATGAACATGCCTATCGGTAAGCTCTTCTTCATTCTCCCTGTTACCTCCGAAAGGAAGTGGGAGCAGGCACAGGAAGGCACTATCGACGGTGCAACCGGTTCACACTACGGCCTTATGGGTTACGAGCGTGTCGAGCGCAACAACAACGGAGAAATCCGTAACCGTTACTACCTCCCTGACGAGGTTGTTAACGTAGACGAGAGTGGTAACACTCCTGAGGTTGTTCAGTTCATGAAGAAGTCTCTCTATGACCTCTTCTACAACGACTTCCTCTTCGACAATTCAAAGGGTAAGGTTCACATCAAGGTTGGTTCTATCGAGCCTGTCCGTATCGCTGCTAACGGCGACTACAAGGCACTTGAGGAAATCCACGTTTCAGGTATCGACGATTCCGTTCGTAACGTTATCGTTGCTGTCGGTGGCTTCTCTTCATTCCGTGCAAGCAAGCTCACTGGTCCTGACGGAAACGAAATGGATTCAGAGGCCTTCCTCGCATCCCTCAAGGTGGTTGCAAAGCAGGACATCACCTCTTCAGACTCTGCCGAGACTGAGTTCTCTTGCTTCAAGGCTTACGAGCCTGTTCACTTCCGCTGCGTAACTCAGCGTTATGGCAAGGGCCTCGTAGAGTACGGCCAGATCTGCGACGCACAGGGTAAGATTTACCTCGAGCTTGACCTCATCAAGCCTGTGAAGAAGCGTGGTGCAACTATCGACGGTTATATCGGTATTGATCCTTCCGTTCTCACGGTTGACAATATTTCCGATTACTTCGAGGCAGCATGGGCACAGTACGACAGCCTCGAGCTCGAAACCGAAATCGGTGAGGTTTCCTTCAAGCTCTCTGACGTGACTGTATCAGTTGAGGAGCGCAAGCTTCGTGCAACTTGGAGCCCTGAACTCGCACAGGACGTCGCTGCTTTCCACAACATCGACGCTGAGGCTGAGTTGACCGCTATCCTTTCAGAGCAGATTGCTGCTGAGATCGACCGTGAGATCCTCCGTGACCTCCGTAAGGGTGCTCCTTGGCAGCTCCGTTGGGACTACAACGGTTGGAGACGTCAGGCTGGTTTCTCAACCAACTACACTCAGAAGGACTGGAACCAGACCTTCATGACGAAGATGAACCAGATCTCTGCTCAGATTCACAAGTCTACCCTCCGTGGTGGTGCTTCATTCGCAGTTGTTTCTACGGAAATCTCTGCTATGCTCAACGACCTTGAGTACTTCCACGTAACCGACGCTAACGCTGAGGCAACGTCTTACTCAATGGGTATTGAGAAGGTAGGTGCTCTCCAGGGCCGCTACCAGGTCTACGTAGACCCTTATTCACCACCTGAGTCATGTATCATCGGTCACAAGGGCGACAGCCTTCTCGACACGGGTTACATCTACGCACCGTATGTGCCTATGCAGTTGACTCCTACCATCTACAACACTGCAAACTTCGCCCCTGTAAAGGGTATCATCACGAGGTATGCTAAGAAGATGGTTAACAACCGTTACTACGGACACATCGTCTGCAACGGCCTCCAGACTTGGGATATCAACGAGCTCCGCTAATCCCAAAGCACTCAGAAATAGAGCCTCCGCACGGCGGGGGCTCTTTTTTTTTGCCTATATTGCACCGTTTCAAAGTATTTATAGAATAAACATAAACTTATGGTAACAAGGACGTTCCTGTCAAAAACAAATACTATCGTTAACGGTTCGAAAGATAATTTCGGGCTGAACCCGATACTCGTACTGTCATACGGGGCCATAAATTCTCGCGGGCTTATTTGGTTTGACATTGACAACATAAAGAAAAAAGTGGAAGCGGGCGATTTCCCAAGAGAAACCACAAGGCATTATCTGAAAATGTCCAATTGCGGTTCATGGGACCCGTCGAAATTTATGGAGAAAAAGGAAATCGGAAAGCACTTTTCTGACGAAGAAAGGCGTGCCGCTTCTTTTGATCTTATACTTTTCAGACTTCCAAGAATGTTTGACGCCGGCGTCGGTTTCGACAACTCGCTTGACGTATGGTTCGTCGGGTATAACTCAGCGTCTCAGGACGGAAGCACTTGGTTCGAATCAATGAACGGACTCAAGTGGGACACCCCCGGCGTATATTCTCCTCAGGAACTTTGGGATGAATACGAGAAATGGGCTAACGGCGAAAAAAGCATTGTTGTAGGAAGGCAGCATTTCGACTACGGAAACGAGAACCTTAACATCGATATAACCGATTACGTCAACTCCGTCCTTGACGGTGCCGACAATTACGGGCTCGGACTTGCGTTCTCCCCGAAATTGGAAATGTCGGGAGAAAGGCACGTCAGTTATATCGGTTTCTTCAACAACAACACCAACACGTTCTTTGAACCTTGCGTCGAAACAAGGACTTCTGACACGATAAACGACAGCAGGTACAAGTTCTACGCAGGAAAGACTAACAGGCTCTATTTTTACGCCGTTTTAGGCGGTGATTTTGCCGACTTGGACGAACTACCCACCTGTGAGATAGAAGGCGTAGAATACCCCGTTACAAGGCAAAGAACGGGCGTTTATTACGCCGATGTGAAACTCGGTAAGAAGAAGGTGACGGATTACGACGATTGCGGCAATCCGGTTGACAAATACGAACCAAGAAAGTCTTCCGTATTGTACGATACGTGGGGAAACTTGAAGTACAATGGCGAGGAACTTGACGACGTGGAACTCGAGTTCGAGGTTATCCCTTCATCGGAATACTTCAATTTCGGCTCAGAAATCGAGAGTCCGAAGAACCTCGTTCCGACTGTCGCAGGTATCAACGACGACGAGAAACTTTATCAGGGCGACAAGAGAGAGATTGACGTGGTGTTCAGGCTACAATATTCTTCTGACGAATACGATTTGCTCGACAACGCATATTACAGAATTTATGTGAAAGACGGGCAGCGTGAGATTGACGTCATCGATTGGGACGCAATTAACATTGTCGGAAGAAAGAATGTGTTCACGATAGATACCGCCGAACTCGTTCCTTACGACTATTACGTGGATATCAAAACGGAATTCGGAAGGGAAAAAAGGATATTCAAGAGCAGGCTACACTTCAAAGTGGTTGATAACGTCACTGAGATTAAGAGATAAAAAAATGCACCGAAATCGGTGCATTTTTTCGTTATTCAAGCACTGATTCCGGTGCAGGCTCGTATGGAACCACGATTGCCGCTACAATGTAGGCGAACAAACCTCCGCCGAAACAAAGCGCCAACAGTACAGTTGCGAGCCTGATTAGTGTAGGGTCGCACATTAAATACTCGGCAAGACCTCCGCACACTCCGCAGAGTTTCTTGTCTTTTCTACTTTTGTACAGTCTTTTTACCATATTGTTTATTGTAATATTCTTTGTATGCTCCGCTTGTTACGTTTTTGAGCCATTCATCGTTGGTAAGATACCATTTGATTGTTTCCTGTATGCCGATTTCAAACGGAACCTCGGGAACCCAATCAAGTTCTTCAATGAGTTTCGAGCAGTCAATTGCATAACGCTTGTCATGCCCCTTCCTGTCCTCAACGTATTCGATATAGTCTGACGGATTGATGTTTAGTTTCGCCTTTTCCTTAATTTCTTCAATCGACTCGGCGGCCTCCAATACTTCGGCGAGTTTTTTGTTCCAAAAATATTGGACAATTATCTCCTCGACAATCTCCATATTGGATTTCTCGCACATTCCGCCGACGTTGTACGTTTCACCGGGCTTTCCCTTATGGAAAATGATATCAATTGCCTTTGCATGGTCTCCAACATATAGCCAATCCCTCACGTTATCTCCCTTTCCATATACGGGAATTTTTTTTCCGTTTTTCAGGTTGTTGATGGCGAGAGGAATAAGTTTCTCAGGGAACTGATACGGGCCGTAGTTGTTGCTGCAGTTCGAAATCGTCACGTTCATTCCGTATGTGTCGTGATACGCCTTGACGAAGTGATCGCTTGAAGCCTTACTTGCCGAGTAGGGACTATGCGGATCATACTTCGTATCCTCGTGGAAATAAGTGGCGTCACCCAGTTTCAAGGAACCATAAACTTCGTCTGTGGAAACGTGATGGAAACGATGTTTTTCATATTCGTCTCTCCATTTGTGCCTTGCCATTTCAAGCAGGTTAAATGTACCTATCACATTGGTTTCAACGAATGCTCTTGGGCCATCTATACTCCTGTCCACGTGGCTTTCTGCGGCGAGATGGATTACATCAGTTATTAGGTATTCATTGAAAACCGTCGCAATGTGCCCGTAGTTCCTAATGTCGCCGTTATAAAAAACGTAGTTCGGCTCGTTTTCGACTGACTTCAAATTCTCGAGATTTCCCGCATAGGTAAGGCAGTCGAAACATACTATGAGATAGTCAGGGTATTTCTTCACGAAATGCCTGATGACTTCGCTTCCGATGAAACCGGCACCGCCGGTTACGAGTATCCTTTTCTTGAACTTCTTTATGTCTACCATTCTGTTCATGTTCGTTTTTAACCACTTATTGCTCGTCAACGTCTACCGCTGCGGTGCCGTCATCAAACAACGGATTATTTTCGTCTTTCTCGGACAATTTGATGTCTGACAGGTTAATCCATATACCCCAAGGAATTCCTATCCTTTCGTCGTTGAAATAGTAGGCACCTTCCGATTCCTTGCAATATGCGTTGTCGCACTTGTATTGGAACACCGTGTCGTCCCGTAGTGCTACGAATCCGTGCGCGAATCCGCGTGGGACGAAAAACTGCCTGTGATTCTCTTCCGACAGGTAAGCGGCGTACCATTTCCCGTAATAGATAGAGTCCGGACGGATATCGACAACGACGTCCATTACCGCACCTTTCACCACCCTGACAAGTTTCGCTTGGGCGTGCTCGCCCGTTTGGAAATGCAGTCCTCGAATGACTCCGTACGACGAACGGCTTTCGTTGTCCTGTACGAACGTCGTGTCGCATACTTTTTCCCTGAATTCCTTATCGTTGAATGACTCGAAGAAGTATCCCCTGTCGTCCCTAAAAATTTTCGGCTGTATGATTACCGGACCGTCCGGTGCAAGTTTCAATGTCTCCATTAGGCTGATTTTTATTAAAAATACAAAATTTTCGCTGAAATAGTATATTTGGCGTATGGAAAACATGAACGTAATATTTGTTGGAGACAAGCAGTTCACTTCATCAGAGTATCAGAAATCCATTTTCAAGGAGATTGCACACGGCGCCGGGAATATGGTGATAACCGCAGCAGCAGGCTCTGCGAAAACCACGACAATTGAGAACTGCCTACGTTTCATACCTGAGGGAAAGAAAAAACTTTTCCTTGCGTTCAACGTGTCCACCGTAGAGAAACTTAAATCGGAAATCAAGTCAGCCGACGGTACCAGAATAATGACGTTCCACGGACTCGGTAACAGGATACTCCGTGAAAACGGGTACATAGGCGACGAATGCGTCATCGACGAATTCAAATATCCGAGATATGTGAAGAGCAACATATTGGAACTCACCGAATTCAAGGAAGTTGCGTCACTCGGCATTGAGGTTTTCCCGTATATGACGAATATCGTTTCAATGGTGCATTATGCAAGATATTATATGGCTATGCGTGTAAAAGACATAGCCGAAGTTGCCGAGATATACGGTATAGTGCCCGTACGCGATGAGTTCGATGTAGTCAGGAAAGTCCTTATTTGGGGTAAAGAGAACACGGACGTTATTGACCATACCGATATGATTTGGTTGCCGAACACAATGAATCTGGTTACCAAAAGATACCTTTTTGATTACATTTTCATTGACGAGGCACAGGATACCACCCTCGCTCACCAAATGCTGGTTGACAAATGCTTTAAGCGTGGTTGCCGTTTTGTAGCCGTCGGGGATCCAAAACAGCAAATCAACGTATGGTGCGGTGCCACCGAGAAGGCAATCGAGAATTACGAGAACCGTCCAAACACGAAGAAGCTGAAACTTCCGATATCTTACAGGTGCCCGAAAAAAATTGTTGACATAGCGAAGAAATACTCGCCTGAGATTACTGCGGCTCCCGAAGCAAAGGACGGAGAGATTAGGTACGACGTGTCGCCAAACGATGCGAAACCGGGAGATATGGTTCTATGCAGAATCATTTCAAAACTTATTGAGCAGTACCTTTCTTATCTTCGTAACAACAAGAAGGCATTCTTGAAGGGAAGTGACGCCGTAAAGAGCACCTACCTCGATTTAATTTCCAAAGTGAATGCGAAGAGGATTGACTCGAGATGTGTGACAACCACCGGGTTGATTCCACAGCTGTACAAACTGTACTTCGACAGACTCGAGGCAATCAAGGAAAAATTCAGAATCGACGAGGAGGAGGCTATGTATCACTATGAAGCCCTGAACCTTTACGACGATATTGAGGCGTTGAAGGTGCTTTCGGAAGGACTTACGTTCACTGACGAACTCGTCGATAAAATCAAGACGATTTTCAACGGAGACGACGAAGACGCAATCATACTTTCAACCGTCCACAAGGCAAAGGGAATGGAAGCCGACAACATTTTCATTCTCTGCCCGTCACTTATGCCCAGCCAGTTGGCACGCAAGAAATGGGAAATACAGGCGGAAGAAAACCTTCTGTATGTCGCCGTTACCCGTGCGAAGAAAACCCTGAACTATATAAAGGAAGAAGAAAAGGGCTTTTACAAGAATTTCGTAAACACAAAAAGCATGGAATCCGAATTGAGTGCCATGCGTAAGCGTCTTGGGTGGATAGCCGCAGTAAGAAGCGGAGCCCAAACCATACCAACCGTAGCAATGCCTACCGCAGCCGATGTTGCGGGCAATGGAACGGGTGACGAAAAGCCAAAAAAGAAAAAAGGTGGGCTGAAATTTTTGGATTTGTCATAAATCTTCACTATTTTTGCAAAAACAAAACAAACAAAAATGGCTCAAAGAAAAACTAAGCAAACAAGCACACCCGCACCGGAGACAAATAATACCTCCAATGTCGGCAGGATTCCCACCCCGTCGGATATCAAGGCTTTTCTTGATCAATATGTGATTGGTCAAGACGAGGCTAAGCGTGTGCTGTCTGTGGCTGTTTACAACCACTACAAGAGAATTATCTACAACCAGAACCCGAACAGGAAGATGGATATCGAGAAGTCGAACATCATCCTGCTCGGAAGCACCGGCTCCGGCAAAACCCTGATGGTGAAAACCATCGCCAAGATGCTCGGCGTTCCGTGCTATATTCAGGACTGTACCAAAATCACCGAGAGCGGATATGTCGGAAGTGACGTCGAGGAATGTCTCGTCGGACTCCTGAGAACCTGTGACTACAACGTGGCCGCCGCACAGTGCGGTATCGTCATGCTCGACGAGGGCGACAAGATTGCCACGAAGGGTGCGGGCCCGTCCATTACGAGAGACGTTTCTGGTGAGGGTGTTCAGCAGTCGCTTCTCAAGATTGTCGAAGGAGACCTTGTTGGTGTTCCTCCGGCCGGCGGAAGAAAGCACCCTGAGCAGCCGCTGATTTACGTGAACACGTCCAATATCCTCTTTATCCTCTCCGGCGCCTTTGTCGGGCTCGACAGTATCGTCGAGAGACGTATCGGACGCACGAGAATCGGTTTCAATGTCGAGTCTATCGACATGTCCGACTGCGACAACGTGAACTCTCTCGTAACGCCTCAGGACTTGAAGGACTTCGGACTTATCCCCGAACTCGTCGGACGGTTCCCTGTTATCGCCTACACGAACAAACTCACAGAAGACGACCTTATCAGAATCCTGAAGGAGCCGAAGAACGCCGTAATCAAGCAGTTCTCAGAACTTCTGGCTATGGACAACGTGGAACTCGCATTTGACGAGGCGGCACTCAAGTATATCGCCAACACTGCGATTGATCTTGAAACGGGGGCACGCGGTCTGAGAACCATTATCGAAGAGGTTCTTTCCGAGGCTATGTACAACGCACCTGAAAAACTGAATTCAAGCGAGCACACTGTTCTCCGCATTACCGAGGAGGAAGTCGCCAAGAGAATCGAGAAGCGGTACCGCAAGATGCTCGACGTCAAAAAAACAGCCTAATGTTTATCGACACTTCTAAAGAATACGTTATCTGTGCCGCCATTTGGTACCCTGAGAAACTGGACGTGGAGTCCCCGAGGGGCTTCATAGCACAGAACATATCTTATGGTATGGTTATCGGGCAGTGGAGGCACTGTAACTGTATTCACGTTAGAAAGCAATGCGGACTAACCAGACTGTACAAAAATCAAGAAGACCGTGCCGTTCAAGGATTTCTCACGTCAAAGGGAAATTTCGTGGACAGATGGCAGGCGTCGGAAATTGCGTATAACGCCGGACAGATTACGAAAGATAAAGCCTTTCGGAAAACTTGGAACGGAAAGTACGAAACCGCACTCGGAGATAAGCCGAAAGAAAGATGGGGAGAAAGTGACAACTATAAATTTGATCCAATCTATTCGGAAGATATCTATTAACAAAGGAGAATAGTTATGACAGGAAAAGATGTGATAAAGTACATTCAAGATAACCACCTTGAAGATGCAAAAGTAACCGTTACTGCTACTATGTACTATAATGGAGACCACGATTGCAGAACAACTGACGAGGTGTCCATTTCAGGGGGTAGTCAATATATTGGCAAGGGTAAGTTAATTCCCACCGTGGATTTCTATGTTGACTCTGAACTTTATTGATGACAACAAGTATATAATTCCCTAACAAAGAACCCGCACCAAGTGCGGGTTTTTCGTTAACTTATATTGATGTCTTTGCTGAGCAGTTTGTCGTGCATTTTGTCCAATGTTCCGTACTTTTCAATGAACACCGTTGAAGTAGGGTCTCCGTCTGTTACGGGCGGGAAACCTGGGTATGCATGATAGTGGCTGAAATACATGTTCATGAACGTTTGGAAGAAGTCACACAGTACGTCACCGTAAGGCAGTTTGTGGGCACGTTCAAGAATGTCCGCCATCTGTTTGTCGTTGATACCTTCGTTCTTGTCCGACAGTCCGAACGATGCGTCTGAATTCTGCGTTATGAGGTTGATTTTGTCAGCCACGATAGTCGCAGTGCTCCTTGTTTCGGTGTGTTGATTTCCAACTCCGTTATCGTTCTTTTTCTCGGTTTTTAACGGCGGGTCGTGGTGTTTCAACTTAATAAAGGCGGGTGCGTCCCTGTTGAACTTCACAGTCTCCTCATTTGGCTTTGTAAGCCTCACTCCTGCCCTTATCCTAACGTCATCGTCACTTAGTATTATGTCGGTGTTTTTACGCCCCAGAATGCCTATTTCCTCGTCTTTTGGCATAGCCCCGTCTGCTGTTCCACGATTGCTTACGGGAATGGCAGGCGGTTTCACGCCTCCGCTCAGGAAACGGGTTGGCGAGAACGTGAAGAAATTGTCGTAGCCCATCTTATCCGGCTGAGAGATTATCGGCCCGATGTACAATCTCTGACCGTTAGCCTCCTTGTCGTTTGACACCAATACTATCACCGCCTCGTTTACCTTCGGCTTGATATGTATGAGTTTCGGAATGGCAGGGAAAGCATACGGTATGTTGGACACGGGAGTTCCCTTGTCTTCAGATATGACGGCTTTTATTCTACCGGCATCGTATTCGTCTTTCGACTCTACTACGTATCCTACGTATAATGATAGCATAACTTATCTTGCTATTGCGTCCACGTGGACGGGGTTAATGTTGAATCCGACAACTTCAACGGGGCCTGCTGCGGACGCACCCGTTCCTTGGAACTGAATGCCGCCAATGTTTATGCCGCCTTCAATTCTCATGTCGGATTTTATTGCTTTCACGATTTCTTCAATACGGATCCTTTCGACTGCCTCCATTATGTTAGCACTTCCGTTCTTCAAGGGTCCGAAATAGGCACCGGCTTCAGGCAGTCTCCTGATTATGTTCGATGCTATGAGCATAGGGGACAAACCTGGTCTGTTCACAGCACCGCAGAGTATCAACGCAGCCGGTATGGCGTTCAACGGTTTCCTTACCATCGACACCAAACTGTTCAGTTTTTTACAGATGCTTTCAATTGTCATTTGTCGAAGGTGTTGTTTGGACAGGTATTATGTCCGCATAATTTACATTGGCTATCTCCATATTCGTCGTCTCGAACAGAGAGAAGTTAGGAGAAGGCGTACAGGCAAGAATGAGTTCTTCCAACAGAACCTTGTAATAGTAAATCGTCTCGAGCATCAGTTTCTTCACAATCAAAGAAACGATAGGCTTGAGTTGTCCTATTATCAAGTCCAGGAGTTCCTGCATAACGATATCGCTGATTCTACGTATGCAAGAGCGTAGAACGTTCCAGAAATTCTTGAAGAACTCTTCCCAATTCGCAACACTCGTCAAGTCCTCCTGCGTGTCGTTCAGGAAATGGCTGTTTATCGCGAACAGTAGCATAACCTTTGGAGACAGTACCTGCATCGCAATCTGAACCATCGCTTCCTTGATGAATTTAAGGATAAGGTTCTTGCTGTACCCGAACGAAGCGGAAGCGTCTATCTCAACGCTTTCTGAAAGGTTTTCGGTGGTGTTTTTGAGTGCGGTAATGATTGCACTTTCCTTTGACTCTCCCGTGGTGGAGTCAATTTCGGAAATGTATGTCGTTATGGCGTCAATGTCGATGTCCGCCAATTCTCCCGTATCGTTGCCCGTCTCGTATTTTCCGTTGTATCTGAGCGTGGCGTCATTCATTATTTCGTTGTAGTCGTCATCCGAAAAAACGAAATATCCGTCGTCGGCACTGTCTGAATTGTCTGAACCCTCTTGCTCGATAACCTTTTCAACGAGTTTTTCAACCTTCTTCGCAAGGATATTCATTTCAAGCGACAATGTTCCTGACAGGGAACTGGTCAACCCGAGCATTGAATTTATTATCTGTGCGATTATGGTTTTACTGTTGAATAGTTTCAGGCTGTATATGTAGTCAAAATTAAATTGGAATACCGTTTTGTTGAGCCTTTGCAGGTTACCGCCGACGGTAAGCCCCTGACGGTAATATCTGTCTGATACACCCCATACTCTAATATAATTAGATTCCACTAGGCTGTTTATGGTTAAGTCAGAAAGGCTTTCTTCACGGCTATCAAAACCGCCTTCACGAAATTCGCATTGTATAATTTCCTGCTTGATACCAACTCCACGTATCACCCTTGTAGGCGAGTTCTGGCAGGAAGCATCCACGAAGTGCTCCCTTACGGTACCCGTGTCGTCTTTCTTGAACGCAAGCCTGTGCTGTGCCCTGTTGTCCCACACGGAACGGTGGTCGTCGTTACCCTTGTTTATTACATACCAAAGGTAGGCGTTGAAATCCGTGGAGCGGTAAACCGTGGAAGGTATAAGCCCGTTTTCCTTTGTATCGAAATAGAACACTGAGCCCTTCTCGGAAGTCGGGCAGTTCTGTAACAATGCGAATGCATCTATGTCTGCCAACGGTATCGTCATACCGGTTCCCATTGGATAGTCCGAATCATACCCTTGGTCAAGGTACGGGGATTTAAGGAAATAATCAGGGAGTATTGGGTCGATAGGACAGGTGTACATGCCGGTTATGTACGACAGCAATATTGCCTTGACCGTTTCTTCGATAACGGCCAATATGCCCTTAGCCACCCCGCTCTCCTCTTCATCAGAAAGAAGTCTTGCCAACCATTTGTACAAGAATTCGTCCGTGATTCCGAGAAGTTTCAGGATGTCCAACATGAAAGAAATGGTGGTTAAGGTACTATCTTTACCACCATATTCATCACCTGCATAAAGTTTCGGGTAACTTTCGAGCATTGTCATGAATGCCGCGAGCGTTCCCAAAACGTTCTTTGTCGCTGTTACGTTCATTTCTTGGTTTCGTATTCTTCCGCTTCGTTCTTAACCGAAGAAGCATCCAACGCGAGTTTCCTGAGTTTGTCCAAATCCAACGTTGTAGGAGTAGACTTGGACGCATCTATCGCACCCTTCACGTCCCCGCCGTGCTTGACGACTTCGGCAAGAAGTTTTGCAATATCGAACTTTTGTCCAATCGCTTTCTGCTGCAACGTGAAGAAATTGTTCATTATCTTCCCGTATTTTTCCTTGCCGTCGATATCCAAATCCTTATAGGTGGTTGAGGAGGAAAGTTTGTTGATTTCCTCCTGTATAATCCTGTGCTGCTGGCACGCCTGATCGTACGTTTCCTGAAGGAGTTGTTCTATCTTGTCGTTGCTGTTCAGCTTAACGGTATATTTCTTAATTTTAACTGTTCCCATATGTCTATAAATACTCCGGAACCGGTTTTCACTCAATGACGTAGTTCTTGATCAGAAGGAATTCTTTCTTGAATTTCTTCATATTGTCCCGTATGCCTTTCGTATCAAGGCCCGTCTCTTCCCTGAGGAACAGAAGGATAGCGTTCTTGTTTAGTTTGTTGCTTGCGTCCGTGGAAAGCACGTACTCCCAATTCTTGAGAAGGTTAATCAGTGCCTTTCCGATTTTCACCTCGTTTGGACGCAAATCATTGTCGTCTGGATTATCCACCATTTCGGTTATCCTGTCCACCAACCTGTCGACTGTTTCGGAGGCAATCTCCTTATTCTTGTCAGGCTTGTCTGAATATCTCAGGTTGTCGTTGAACTCTTCCGCTATCACATCGTATGAAGGATTTCTCTGCAAGGATGTCGAATAACTCTGTATCCTACCGATAAGGTAGTTCCTGCAAATGGTTCCGTAATACGAGTATGCTTTGAACTGGCCGGGTTCGAACTTGGACATTTTTGTAATCAGGAACGACAGAGTGTCGTTGAACGTATCTTCGAACGTTTCGTTCGGAACAAACAGTTTGTATCTCCTAATGATTGACTCAGCCATTTTCTCGAAAGCAGGGCGGAGGACTGTGTTGTATATCTCGTTCTTCTCCTCAGCGGTTGTTGCGCTCAGGTACGCCAACACAGCCTCTTCCTCCCTCTTGTAAAAATATCCTGTTTGTTTGTTTTCTTTTGGTTTTCTACCTCGTTTTGCCATTGTGCGTCAATAGTTTCATCTATTGAAGCCCGCCAAAATCTATCAACAAAATATCATTGTTCTTTCTTAATCACCATACTTAAAAGTATCTTTCCTGTCATTGACGGCTTACCGTTATTTTATTCCCCGAATTTTTTCTCCCTGTCTTTCTTGAAGAAATATTCCTGACGGGCCGTCTCGATCAGCCAAGTACCTTCTTCCTTTGAGATATCCTTAGCGGATTCGGACATATAACTGCCGTCACGCCAGATTGTGTGTGAATATCCGAGTTTCGGAACGACATACACGTCAAGACCGTTCTGACAAGCCCTGAGAAGGAACTCGTACCAAGCGGCAACCTTCAACGAAGGCTTCAGTCCGCCGATTGAAATAAAGTCTTCCGTGTTGATGAATGCACCCGTGACATTGAAATCCATGAAGATATTCAACTGGTCTATGTCAAGGTGTCCGAGTCCGAGAAGCATCTCGTCTTCCTTTCCGAATGCGGCACTCCAAGCAATCTCATTGGCGAATGCAGCAAACTCGCCGTTCTTCACCAACTGAACGAGCGGTATGAGGATCTTCGCACCCGTATCGTTTTGGTAGTCTTCCGCAACTTTCGGCCAATACTCCATAATCGCGTCGTCGTACTCAACAACGCAGAAGTACTTCGTGGTGCAAGCGAATGCGCCGGCGTTCACCTGTGAGGCGAAATCCGTTTTGCCCTCGTTCTTCACATACTTGACGGAAGTCTTCATCTTCAACTTCTCGACAATGGGTTCCGTCTTCGAAAGTACGTCTTCCGGGCCAACGAGAATCACTGTGTAGTCTTTTTTCGTATCCTTGATGGAAGTCAGTGCATTCGGAAGCAAAGTCTCGACACTCTCATCAAATTTGTGGATAGGAATTATGTACGTAACTTTTCCCATTATTCTGCTTTTTCGTTTTCTTTCTCTTTATTTTCACAGATAGACAGGAACACTGTGAGTTCCTTCTTTCTGTCCTCGACGAGTTTTCCGTATACGTCAAGAACTTCTTTCTTCTGCCTGTCCGGTGAATAGTCCTTTACGGTTTCAGCCATTTCATCGTAGATTGACTGAGGAATGCTTTCAGTGATGAATGACTGTACCACGGAAGCGATTGCGTCCTGTGCCTCGAGGTTGTTATAGAACCACATTCCGTTGTTCTTGATGCTTCCAACCTTCGAATCGCCCATCCACTCAGGGATGTTCTCAGGGATCTTTCCGATAACAATGCTTCTTGCGGCCATTGCTTCAAGAGCGGATTGCCCAAAATCTGTCGTGGTATCGCACCATACGGTAGCAAATCCTTCGGAAAGCCTTTCGGCGAAGTCCTTTCTCTCTCTGTTAAGTAGAGGACGGAATGAAACCCATCCATATTGCGGGAACTTCCACATGAACGGCTTCACAATCGCACTCGCCTCGCTCTGGTTCTTCACAATCACGTTCACGATAAGTTTCTTCTCGCCTGTCTGCTTGAAGTAACTTGGAACTGAACGGTGCACGATTTCCGTCTTCACCTCAGGGAATACGGTATGCAGGCGTTCCTTGAGCGACTCGCTCGTGGCAATACAGTCACGAACCTTCAAGTCGTCCCAAGACGCACCCGTCGGGATAACCTCGGTAACGTAGCCGAAATTCTGAAGAAGTGCAATCCTCTTGCAAGGGTATGACTTCAATGCAGACATGACGTTCGAGTAAATTTCAGGAATGAACACGAAATCGTCAGGGCCAAGTGTTACCTGAATGCTGTTGCGGTCACCGACTCTGCTGTGCGGAAGTGAAGAATATTCCTCACCGAGCCATGAATCGACTCCTACAAAGTCGGGCTCTGCGTAAAGCATCTCCACTTTGTAGCCTTCGTCGTTCAGAATCTTAGCCGTCTCATAGATGTAAGCGAGCGAACCGTTCGGTGCTCCCTTTGTATCGAAAACGAAGAAATAAAATTTGAACTTCTTATTCTCCAGACTTTCGATTGCGGTTTTTATTTTTTCTACTGTGTTACTCATTTATCTTTACCAAAAATCCTTCTGAAATTAGTGTGTTGAACGCCATTTTCGTTCCGAACGGGAGTTCATCCAAATCGATGTCTCCCTCACCGTCAAATGCTACGACTTGTATAACGAATATCTTGATTACGTCGTAGATTATGTTTTCCTGCCCGTTGCCGGGGGATTTGAGTTCCCTCACCGTCTTTGCGTTGAGGGTTCGTTCGCCGTTATTAGAAAAATCGAATGAATCGAGAATTTCTGTTTCCGCAAGTTCCCTGCCTGACTTTTCTGCAATGAAATCGCAAATCTTCGGCAAATCGAACGCATAATACGCACCCCCGATTTTAAGCATTTCCGCAAAACTTTTCCTTAATTTCGTCATCTTCAATCAAATTTGAAAGGCTATCATAAGAATAATCGCAAGGAGACTCTGTGTTGTACGGAGCATCAATCTTGATAGCGATTTTACCCTCCGGCTTTTCTTCAAGGAGTTTCGGGTCAGCGGTAACAAGAACGTCGCACCTTTCCCAAATCTTCGAAGAGTCCTTCGGGAAGTAGAACTCACGGACTCTCGTTGCAATCTGTGCAAGGAAGAAACAAGTGCAACCTATCGACGTGTTGAACTCGAACGGGTTGGCAAAGATAAACTCGGTATCTTCCCACCCCTCTTCGTTAGACAATGCGAGAAGCCACAGGTTGAAACGCTTGTCAAGCATTCTTTCCATAGGCGGGGCTTCTCCGAATACCTCGAATGGGTAGTCGTCATAAAGGAACTTGTTATATTCCCTCCTGTCTTTGAATCCGTATACTTCGCCAAGGTCGTTGGTGGTTATTTCCAAATCGGCAAAAATTTCTTCTTCTTTCTGCCCTCTTGATTTGGCAACCATTTTTCCGACCTGTTTTGTTTTTGATCTGATTACATCATCAAGTGTGAAACAAATTCTCATATATCTATCCGTTTACAATCTTCTTATAGAACTCTGCACGATCCTTGGTCACGTTCCTTAGGTCGTACTTTTCGTGCACATCCCTGTAAAGGTTGTCCTGCAACTGCTTCACGTACTCAGGATTTCTTGCAAGTATCTCTACATACTTCTTCCAATCCTTGTGGTTTCTGGTTTCATCAACGAGAAGCGAGTTTGCTTCCAAATCCCAAGTTCCGCCAAACCCTCTCGCATTAGTGAGGTCCAAGGTATAAGGGCCGAAATTGGAAGCCACGATAGCCGTGTGAGAGAACGCACATTCAGCAACCTTCAACGGAGACTTCACGTAGTTGAAATCGTTCTCCTCGATAGGTGCGAGCAGGACGTCAATCTCGTTATAGTGGGAATAGTAATGGTTGATATCCTTAGTCCAACACCTCTTGTAGTGCTCGTTTTCGACGTTCGGATACTGTACGTTGTTCAGGAACAGTTCAAGGAAATCCTTGTAGTCCTTATCGACAATGCGATAGTTGTCGGTAACCATCTTCTCATAACGATACCATACGCTTTCCTTAGGCTGTATAGGACGCTGAGTCACCTTACCGGTTGATTTGTCAATGGTTTTGATTGTACCGCGAAGGTCAAACCCGCACAGGACAAACTGAACTTTCTCCAACACATCTTTAGGAAGCGATGAAATGTTGTTGAGCAAGGCTACGTCATACTCATGGGTTGAACCCATAATAAGCCCGACGCGAAGATATTTTGACGGCTTTTTCTCAATCTTGAAACGCTCGTCCTCAGGATTGATTGCGTTCGGGAACACAAATACATCCTTATTGTATTTCGCAATCTTTTTTGCGAACAGTGGAGTTGTGGTTGTCACATAATCGAACTTCGACAGATTGTCAGTGATAATCTTGTCAATCTTGTACTGACGTTGGCTCGCCGCCTGAGGGTGGTGCATACCGAGGTCCCAATAGTCGTCGATATCCATAATTGTCTTAATTCCTTTCTGCTTAGCGTAGTCGAGGAACATGTATAAGCCCTGCATATCTTGGAACAATGCCTTGTGGATATGCACTATTTGGAACTTGTCGAACCAAGGAAGATTCCTGAAATTCGGCTGCATGTCAATCGTGACTTCAAAGTCGTCCGGAAACTGCTCTTGAAGCTGAATGTGGGGTTGTGTTGAACGATAGAAACCGACACCGCCAATGTTGTCGGAAGGCACAACCAATACGTTAATTTTAGCCATGTGCTTTTTATTAAAAAATAAAAATGTATATTGAAAACTGAATAGAAAAAACCGTGGGAGATTTTGATCTTCCACGGTTCGCAATTTTTGGCGTGAAGTTTATTTCGCTTTCTTCTTAAGTTTAAGCTGTCCTTCCCAAAGATTTCCTTTTGTATCAATAAACTGGAATACGTTTCCGTTTGTAATCCTCATACCCCTGAAATCTGACATGTTGGCACCCTCATTGAGTTTGCCCATGTTTTCTTTAATGCACTCGTTTATGATGTATTTCAGGTAGTTGTAGTCAATGCTTCCGCCCTGTGGTGCGGCGTACTGAGGCTGCTGCACGGGTCTTGCCTGCTCACGAACCTGCGGTTTCTGCTGAACCTGCTTTGGAGCCGGATCCACGTAATGCAACTGTGCCTCGATTGCATTGATATCGAATGCATCAACAGGAGATGGCGTTTTTTGGAATGACTCGAGTATGGATTTTGGGAGTTTTGACTTCGAGAAGTCTTTCGGTTCGGCTACTTCCTGAAGAATTTTCACACCACTCATGTCAGTCTGTTGGTACCTCACATTTTCGGGAATCGGATTCATTTCGTATCCGCTAGTGCTCGGACCGCTAGAAACACCGAACAATGCTTCCTCTTCCATAGAGAAATCATTGTCGCTGGCACCGCGTCTGCTTCCGCCGCCTGCGGCTCTTGCCGCACGTTCTACGTCTCTGTTAAAGTTTTCGTCCAGCATCATCTGCTGGGCCCTTGCCAGGACGTTGTTCAAGTTCATCGCCATTATCTTCTAAATTATCTTCGTTTTTTCTTATTTGCCCTTTGTACATAGGCCCGTTCTGCTGAGCCATCGCATATCTCGGAGTTGTCCTCGTCTGAGTCGTCGTGGCATTTCTCTGTTCGCCTTTCCTCATAGGTCCGACGGTTTCAGTCTGATCTTCGTCGCCGAAGTCTTTCTGCCTTGCCATGTCCTCGATTGACTGCTCGTTTCCTCTCGGAACCTGCGCCATTCTCGCCTGTTTCCACTGCATAGCCCTCGTCCTTGCGTCGACGTCGGTATCTGCAATGTTCTTCTTGACGAAATCAGGAGCCATTCTCTTCTTCGCAAGTTGCTTTTCGAAGTCGTAGTATGGATTCTGTTCAACCGCCTTGTCATGACGCTGTTGGTTGTACTTTTTAAGTCCGCCCCTTTCGTATCTCTGACTTGAACCTGCGAAGTCCGCTTGAACGAGAACTTCAGCCATAGTCTTGTCGCCGTTCGGGTTATACATAGGCGGCTCCTTAAAAATCTTTCCCGTATCTCTCCAAGTGTTAGGAACTACCCTGTCGAGAAGGAAAAGCCTCCAACCGGGAATTACCCCCTCTTTCTTTTCAGCACTCTCAGAACTTCCGTTTATCTGATATGCCCTGAAACATGGATTTCCCGCCTTGGTGGTACCAAGAGCCACAGGCTGAACAGTTATCCTCTCCATCTTACCGCGTGGATCCCCGTCACCACTGTCGTACTTGAACGAAACCTCGTGACGTTTCTTCACCGCATAAGCGACTTTGTTCTGCTCAACCTCTTCTAAAAGAAGTGACTTTATTACCTCCTCGGCGTAGCCCATTATTTCTCTACGTTAACGTACTGTCCTTTTACTGACGTATCAATGTCAACGGAATCAAGGCCGTACTCGTTCTCAGGAGAGTAGAAGTTAATCCTCTTCAGGAAGTTTCTACCTGCGTCTCCTTGGAATGCACCCTCGACACCCTTTGCACCGTAAATATCGTATGAGCCACCGGCTTCGGTTCTCGTATCGACGTTACTGTAGTTGAAGTGCGTCTTCGGCTTGCTCGTGTCACGGATAGCGTAAGTCATTTCTTTGCCGGTACCCTTTCCGTGTGGGTGTGCATCATCGTCGTGGTGCATCGCACTGTCGTTGTTCCCGTCGTAAGGGTTAACCTCATCGATGTACTTGTTCTTTCCAGGAATGCGTACACTTCTGTACTCAATTCCTTCCTTGTCAAGCCTGCTTTGTTTCGTATTTTCAGCCATCTTGTTCGCCTATTATTAACTTATTTATTTTTCAATCAAAATCAACTTATTTGAAATAAACAACGCCGGGTCCCTGCTTTTTGCCCGTTCCGTTCGGTTTTACGGCAGTGCTTTGCTGCACGATATCGGGACTGTGTTTCGCCTCATGAGACGCAGCGGTCTTTTTCGTCTGTGACTTCAGTATGTTGAGCATCCTTTCTCCACCGTTCCTTTGGAAGTTCTGAGGATTGTTAACCTTGTCGTTTTCCATCCTGCTCACCCTTACCTGATTGGTGTTGTTTCTCGAACCCCTCGTGTTACTGTTAACTTCTGCCGCCACATTGTTCACCATCTTTCCGCCGCCGTTAGCCGCCGTGTTGTTTATGAACCCGTCGCTCTTCATTCCGTAGCCTGAATTCTGTGTATTGTCGAGTTCTTCACCCTCAGGCAACCTGTGGCTGGCCGGATACCTGTTCATACCGAACCAACCCGCCTTACTCCTCTTAATCGTATCGGAAGTGGTGACGTCGTTGGAAGCATCATCATCGACGTTATCTACGGCGACTTCGTAACCCGTGAAATTGTCAGGTTTTTCGTCGTCCGACTTAACGTCGAGAGGATAGCCAAATTCTGATTCCAGTATCCTTTTATATTGACTTTCTGTTATCGTTATTTTTCGCATTGGATGCCATATTTCGTTATAGATAAATATTTATAACAGAGAAAATCTACCATTTTAGGGATGTCTATTTTGAATAAATACAAGCGTTGGATCCCTTGCCTCGTTCCAATGAAAGACGAATATTGGGATTTTGTCCTTTCTCAGGACGGAACCCCCTCAATACCATTCGGTGCTAAACTTACGCACAGGTGCCTTTCATCATACATAGAATTCGGAGACAAGGAGTGTCAGGAAACGAACGGAGTGCATTCATACTCAGCGAATACATGGGACGAATGTGTGAACAACGGGGCGTTGCTTGAGGATATCGGATACACGGGAATAGACAACGGATTGATTTACTATGGTGGTTGGGAACGTGTATCAAACAAGGAATTCTACGACTACTTCACAAAAAGTGTCCTTACGATAGAGCCGAACGATTGCAGGCTGCACATGCATCAGGTTACCGGAAACACGGGAGTTTACTCATACCCTATGGAGTATGTGGAGGACGAATATTACACTTTGAAAGGCGGATTCTTCCAAGGTTTCTATAAACTTCACGGTTTCGATTATCAGGTTCTTCCTCAATACATAGAAAACGAATGGAATGTTGAAATAACACTCCGTCCAAGGTATCTCATAACGGATGAGAAGACGCTGAACGCAACACACCCTGAGAACGAAGGCATATTCTTCTTCATGGGCGCGCGCGCGGAAGACAAGTTCATGCAGTTCTACAACACGGATTTGTCCGGCTATCAGGAAAGGGTACAGCCTGACAGGAAGCCGTGCGACAGCGACTATTTCCTGGCAGACGAGTTCACTACGTGGACCAACGAGGATTACGACTACAACAAATGCAAAAATTGCCCTCCCGATACAGGATACCCATTCATTTCAGAATATAAAATCAACTGTTGCGAGGATAGCGGAAAGACGGATTGCGACTGCAAGAAAACTGAACCTGACACAATTCCTGACATTCAGGACGAAACCAAGAAGAATTTCAACAAACGCAAGGCACAGTATCTCGCTTATTTCCTGAGCACCTACGGATACAGGGAGTTCAGCGATTGCGGCTGCAGCAATGAAAAGAAAGTAATACAGAAGATAGACGGAGAAGATTGCACCTGCTGTAAGAACGGCTTCTTCGGTGACGATTATATCGGGCAAAATACCGAAAACCATTGCCTCAGCTATCTTGACGACGATGCGGCCGAAAACTATATGGAGCAAGACGTGGTAATCTCCGGCGAAACGCTTTACACTTCTGACGGAGTTCCTATCGAAGAGTCAGGATACTACGAAATCCAAACCGATAACAAGTTCCTTACCTTCAACAGGACGAAATATGGGTTCACTACCGCAAATTGGGACGAGGATACGGTTATGGTACTTACGGGTTCCACGAACGATTTGAGGAACGCAAACCTGTTCCTCCTTATGAATAGGACTTGCAGCGGCTACACGACGCAGACAATTGATCAGTATTTCCAAAAAAATAGGAAAGAATATGATTTTCTTTCCGATATTTTAGGAAACGCTTTTGCCTTGAAGAGGAACCCTGACGGAAGTATCAGTTACAGGTACCTCGTTCTTGACTGCGACAAACCGGAAAGATATTCGATACTTGAAGAAACGAGTTTCCCTGGTCTTCTCGAAGAAAACAAATGGGCGACGGTGAATATTAAGTTCGGCATTATGAATGGTGGACTTGACAGGTGCGGACGCCCTCTCGGTACGAGAAAGATGAAAATCTACATCTATGTGAACGGGTACCTTAAATTCGTGTCGAAGGAACTGCCTGAGTTCAATTTCAGGGAACTGAAAACACAGAAGGAAAAGCAGGAAGGGGTACCGTTCAACATATCCGTAGGCGGTGGAACACAGGGACTTTGCGACAGCGTATGGCTCGACTATTGGAAGGCATTTGAAAAAATTCTTCCTATGGAAAAGAACTTCGCAGGAACCTTCATCGGCGATATAAAGACATTCAGGTTCTATACGTGTAAGTTACTATACGCAGAGATTAGGAACAACTGGCTTTATAACAGGGCTAAATGGACTTCAAAAAGTATTTATAAGAAAGATAAAAACAGCATTTAATATATGAGTGGCGTAACATATTATAAACTAGAACAGCGTTACGAAGGCGATGTTACGAAAGGCTGCGGCTTGACGAGTGCAGAAGTTGATGCTAACTTCCACTTCCTCCGTGGATACGATATCAAGGATGTGACACTTTCAGAAGAGGGTGTTTTGACTTTCCATCGCGTAAACTGTGACGATATCGTTATTACAAATCTTCCTGAAATAATTGAGAGGATTTCCATTGAGGCATTCGAGTCGATGGATGAGCCCCTTTCTCTTTCCGGTACCACGTATGATCCGGAAACGGGCGAACTTACCATAATCCTGAACGGTTCGGAAATAGTAGTGCCCGGTTTCAAAGATACTGAGTTCGATTTCAAACTTTATGTTGGACAGGGTATCAACGGTGACGGAACCAAGAGAAATCCTATCAGGCTCTCCGTTTCCAATGCAACGGGGTTCTTTGCACCGGTTGAGTGCGTTCTTGAAGACGGTGAACTCGTAGGTAGTCACACTCGCTTCATTACAAAAGATAAAACTTCAAGATACGGGCTCCTTTACAATCCTGAGCAAGTTGCACTAATCAGTGCATATCTTGCTGAGAACGGAAAAGGTTGGAGAGTTCCTACCGAAGAAGATTGGGAAGATCTTCTTTCTGCCGTTTGCGACAATGCTTTTGATTTAAAGCACGAAAGTTTTGAAAGTGACGAAAACCTAAAAAAGCCAAGCTATTTCGAGGCTCTTCCTATTGAGTACACAAGGGTAGGTAGCCAGAATAAGAAGTCTTGTGTTTTCTGGACGGCTACAGATATGCACGGAAAGAAACTTCTCGAAGGCAGTGGTGAAGTAACCACGGCTATTGGAGATGCTAACACGTCATGGTCGATAAGACTGGTTAAGGATAACAACTATCCTGTATCAGACGCAGAAGAAATTTGCGGGCAAGTTTACAACACGGTTCAAATTGGATCGTTGGTATGGACTGTCGACAATCTTTTCCTTGACGGCGAAGAAATTTTTGGAACAAATCGTCCTTCTGCCCCATACGGCGAACAGTTCGTCCTCAAAACTGAGGAAGAGTACAGGGCTGAGTCTCCTGAAAAATATTTTGTCAATGTTTATGACAGCGTTTCCGGTGAGTTCTCAAAGAAGGAACTCCCTGTGAATGGCGTCGTAATGATTGAAGAATACAGCGGCTACACAAACTCAGAGTGGATTGTCGTGAAGAACGACGATGGAACTTATGAGTTGAAGAACAGGACTCAAATATTCCTTGACGCAGCAGTAGAGATTGCAAACGCTTACACTGACGAACTTGCCGATAGGGTTGAATCTCTTGAAACTGTTTCTGCCGACACGAGGCTTGCCGCTCTCGAAGAGGTTTCTGCCGACACGAGGCTTTCTGCCCTCGAAGAGGTTTCTGCTGATACGAGGCTTTCCGCTCTCGAAGAGGTTTCAGCCGATACGAGAATTCAGGAACTCGAGGAAGTTTCAGCCGATACAAGGCTCAATGTTCTCGAAGAGGCTTCCGCCGATACGAGAATTAAGGCACTTGAAACGGTTTCTGCTGATACGAGAATTCAGAAACTCGAAGAGGTTTCAGCCGATACGAGAATTCAGAAACTCGAAGAGGTTTCAGCCGATACGAGAATTCAGGAAGTTGAAAGGAAGTCAGACAAGAACGAAAGTGATATTGCCGACATCAAAAATCAGATAGGTCAGATTAACGAATCCGGTTTGTCTGCCATATCATACTGGATTGAAGCAGCCGACGAAACATTTGACGCTATCAGTGGTAGTATGATAACCAAAGTTACGGTGAACGGAGAACCACTTGAAAAGGTGGACAATGCCGTAGATATTGAGGTTCCTGTATCTGGAATCGCTTCTGACGACAAGTTCCTTACCCTGTCTGACAAAAACCTGAAGGTTAACTTCACGGTTGATTACGACGCAGACGAGAAGGCTATCAAGTTCTTCGGTAAAAACGAGAATGAGCCTTTCTACACAATTGACACTTCTGATTTTGTAAAGGACGGAATTCTTGAAAGAGCAACCGTTGAGTACAATACGGAAGGTAAGAAGGTTCTCAGACTGTTCTTCAATACTGAATCAGGACAGGAACCGGTTGACATTGAACTTACTGATCTCGTAACCGAATATACCGTAGCACGCGGTTCTGACGATTACCTCGAAATTGATGGTTTTGAAATCGCTTTCAAGCCGGAAGGATTGTCAAACCTGTATGCTGCAGTAAGTGACTTGCAGGCACTTTCCGCTACCACCCTTGCTATGGACAAGAAAATTGGTCCTGGCTTCAAGGATGAGCATGACGCAAATATTTCCGTAACTCACAAGGTAACCGAACTTGAAAGGGCTCTTGAAGATTTCACAAAAGATAATCTTCTCGAGTTTGAAGAGGATTTCACGGTTGCCGGTATTATCGGAACGCTCGGAACGGGATACTATCAGAACGGAAGTGTAATCCCTGCAGGAACGAAGGTTATGGATGTCATCAAAAACATTCTTCAAAAAGAACTTGATCCTGTTGGAATCGCACCTAGCGTAACCCTCGAATTTGTCAATGCAGGCGAATACGAGATTGGAACGAATGTAGCGCCTATGTACAGGATTAACTTCAATAAGGGCTTGTACACTTATCTTGACGGAACGTCAGGAGATACTGGATTCAGAATCAGCAGAGCAACGGTTCAATTGTATGACAATGGAGCACTAACCCCAAATCCTCAGACAGGAACTCCAACAGGAACGTTTGACAGTTACACTGTTTCAGACGGTACCGTCCTGACTATGCAGGCTAACATAGACTACGAGTCCACTGTTGTTCCAAACAGCAACCTCGGCAACCCACGTCCAGATTCTAAGATGCCTGACGGAAGGTTCGAGTTTGTTCAGTCAACGAACACCATCACCGTATATCGTCCTATTTACTACGCAGTCCTGAGCGACGACGACGCAATCAGCGACCTGAACGCAGCACTCCTGAGAAACAACGGCGAAATCACGATTACTCCAAGCGAACTGTCAACGCAGTTCACCAAGCACGACAAGAACGAGATTCCGGGAGAAATTGCTATTGCCGAAGGAACGGAAGCCGTTATCATATTGGTACCGAACACCAATGCTCACTCATACAAAATCAACGAAATCATTGATACTGATTCTGGTTTCGAGTTGAGTAGCAGGTTCGAGAAGATGAACACTTCAATCAACGGCGCCGGATACTCAGCATACGTGTTCGATCCTGAATCACAGGAAGTTGGTCCTACGACCTACGAAATAATCTCAACAAAAACGTTGAAAAAACCGAGCGTAAATGGCTGATGTTAACACCCCAAAATACGATCTAGTCAAAAGTTTTCTAAGAACTAATGACTTCCCACTTGATAAGTCGAGCGTTTGGACAAACCTTGACGCTGCGAAAGCCTATGCAACGGGCGAAAGCGGAAGGCTCAGCAAGACTTCTTATGTTGGGCAGGTTCTCGCTGTGATCGAAAACAACGAAGTAAAAGTTTACAAAATCGGCTACAACAGAGAAACCGGTAAACGCGAACTTCAGGAATTGGGCGGTGTTATTGACAGGGAAGTCAAAATCGGAAACACGACAATTGAGCCGGGAACACCGATAGCGGACGTCCTCGAAATGCTCGATGAAATAATCACAACAGAAGAGCCGATAGACATTGACGGAGAACCTATTCCGTCAGGAACTACAATCAACGAAGCGTTGCAGCTTGTTGTAGACAAACTCCTCGAAAAAATCGGCAATGCCGGAATACACGCAGACGACATTCGACCCGCAGACGACGACATCTATGTTGAGCAGGCAGGAGCCGGCGTCATAATTGGCGTGAGAGGAATTTCAAACAACAATGTGGTTGTTCTTGACAACAGAACAGTAAAAATCACGTTTAGCAACGGAGCGGTATTGACTTCCGAGCCAACGTTCTTGGACGAGGTTACGGTTGGCCCATTCCCGCAGACAACCACGGCGGGCAACTTCTGGATACTCAACACCACGAGTTACGAGGAACAGCCGGAAGACAACCAACCGGGCGTCGTAAGGCCGGGTAACTCAGTAACGATTACCAACCTGTCAGAAGCACCTGTCGGAGAAATCGAGATTACGGCTACCGAAACGGCACTGTAAAAGAAAAGCGGACGAAACAATCGCCCGCTTTTTTTATTCGTCATCGCTGATAGCGTCTCCGCCGTTTTCGAGATATTCCCTTCTTTCAATAAAGTCGAAAATCTCGCCGATTTTAACGTCTTCCATGTTTTTGGCGACGAAATACATTGTATTTGGATCCACCTCAACGATTTTCAGGATGCCTGACGGAAGTTCACCTTCATCGAGGAATTTGTCAATTTCTTCGATAGACAGGGAGTCAATTATCTTCTGATATTCTTCCCTGATTGCAGTGATACCGGCTTCCTTCTCCTTCTCCATTCTATCGTAGTAGTCGGCAACGGCATCTTCCCAATTACCCATGCCGCATTCCTCGAAGAACGGAGGTTTGAGATTGTAGGTAGTCCAGAACTTGAACTCCTTATCCTCCATCGTCATCAACTGTTCGTAGGTGTCTTGGTCGCCCGGCTTATTCGGCTCGCCTGATACGAGTTCGCACTGTTCCTCGGTGAAGTAAGGCTTGTCCTTCGGGTTGTTGATAAGGATACTTGAACGTATCTCTTTACTGAAACAGACGAGAAGCGGGGTGATACGTTTATTGAACATATCGATGTACTTCTCTACGTTGTATTCGAGGTCGTCGCTCACGTCAGAGCAATATGTGTCTTCTTCCTTGTCAATGATGTCACGAGGAACGAGCATACAGTTAAGGATAATCTCGTCCTCCGCAAACGTACCCTGATAATACTGAGCCCTGTACTGTTCGACAGTCAGTTTCTTGTCAGGATTTTCCTTTTTCCACTTCTTGTGTGCGGATTCAATTTCCTTCGTAATGTCAATCTTCTCACCGTTTTCGTCCAATCGGCAGAAATGCTTCACTTTTTTGACATCGGCATGAGATTTCGCTTTACCCGTATTGACATAGTAGATAGTGTCTCCATTGTCTACTTTCAGCCCGTTCTGTATGGCGAGTTCGTACCACGCCTGCCGAGACTTAGGGCGTCCTGCCTTCGTGAGCACCTTCATATCGGCTTTATACTCACGTATCGACTTCTTAATCTTGCCCTTGGTTGCAATGTCTCGAAGCGGAATTTGATAGTTGTAGATTTTATCCACATACTTGTAATACTCTTCGAGGAATTCCTGCCCCTTACCCTTAAGCAGAAGCCTGATACCGATTGCAAGGAACTTCGCAATATATTCAGGCATTTTCTTGGACTTGATGGTATTACCGACAAGTTTCACGTCCTCAGGATAAGGATTGTCAGGGAAATAGTCTGCGTAATTCTTACGTGAGAAGTTAATGGTTGACTCAACCACTTCGTCGATACCAAGTCCCATTTTGTTCACCGCATTCGGGGCATAATGCTTGTCGCACATATACGTATCGTTGAACTCGGCTACGTCTGCACGGAACCCCGTGTATGACTTGCCTTCCTCCGTTTCTCGTGAGAGACCAGGGCTGACGTATGGGTTCTTTTCCGTATAACGATACTGAGTGTCATCGGGCAGGGCGAAGTTGAAACCATCAGTATCACCGACGATAGGCTCATAGCCAAACTTCTTGAATACGCTGATCATCAGACGCAGTGACATTCGCCCGATGCAGGTAATGTGCTCAGCACACTTAATACTGCCCCAAGGGAACACGTCAGGAGCGCCGTAACTTCCGAAGAACGAGTTACCAAGGATTTTCAAAGGCAACTGCTTCTTGTCGTTGAACGATTCTTCTGCGGCGTATTTCTGACGTTCCTTCTCGGTTTCCGCCTTTTCCTTTTTCTTTCCTGCTTTCTTCTTGAGCCCCTTGTATTTCTCACGCTGAGTGAGAACGTGCTCGAGGAAGTAGAGCATTGTGTTCATCAGGTCAGTAGGATCGGAAATGCCCCACGTCAGAATGATTGACGGATAAAGCGAGTTGAAGTCGAGTTTGATTACTTTCTTCACGAAGCCCGTTCGCAGGAGCCTTGACAGTCCGCCCGTAAACTTCCGCTTTTCCCTGAACATAGGCACGGCGATTCCCTGCTCGTAAGACCACGCAAGCATGAGGGCTTTCCACTGCCCCGCAGTACCCATAGTCGTACATTTCTTGTACGGCACGGGAAGCATCTTACAAATAAGGAAGTTAGGGGTGTTGTATCGGTGCTCCACCTTTTCGCACTCCCACAAGTCGTCGAGAAGATAACGCTCTACGATGTACCGGCCGGATTTCAACTCGTACCCGTCACGTAGATACCCATGCACAGGAATAAACGACTTCTTGCCATCGTATGTTTCACCGTTATCCGTGTCGTTCAGAGACTCGTCATACTTGTACCAATCTCCGTTTTTCTCACAGAAGGCGTAATCGTACTCCTTGTCAGCCCACGTAGAAGAAATTTTATCACCGGGAACGTAGACACGGTTCGGCTTCTTCATTTTAGAATACTCCGTAACATACTTCAAGTCAGCCTTAAGCATGTTGGAGTCGAGTGCCTGAGCACGTCTCACTGCGTGCAGCGAATCGGTTACGATAATACCGGGAACAACAGTGGCATGGTATGTTTCCATTTCGCCACCGAGTTTAAGCGTAGACTCACGTTCTTCCTTATGAATATAATCTCCGTTGAAATAAGGGGCTGAACTTTCTTCAATTGGCATTTTGAGACGGCGGCACGCACCGATAATCATATTCCAGTCGAAGTTCTCCCCGTTATGGGCTGTGATAATGTCGGGTTTGAAAGTGTAGATAATCTTGAACGCCTGAGTAATCGCCCAACGTTCGCTTTCGTCTTTTTCCTCCTCAGTCTTGCCGACTATTGAGAATATTTTCTGAAATCCGTTAGGGTGCCCAGGGAACGGACGGTTGAATTTAATACCTATCTGATTGATCCTGTCATGCTCGGTATTGAGGCCCGTGGTTTCCAAGTCGAACGTCATTTTCAACACTTGGTCGTAATCGTCGTACCCCTTGAAGAAACGTTTTCCCGTCGCAATCATAAATTGCTCTTGCGGGGTTACGATAAGGTACTGCCTCGAATCGTTTTTCGACTTGGTGGCATCGTCTTTATCTTTCGAGAAGATAGGGTTGTCGCAAGCCTTGAAGAATTTGAGGAACCTGTTGTACGACATGGGGTTCTTTGCGTAGAACATAAACAGATACCCATCGTCGAACTCGTGCCTGACAACTCCGTCGATTGATGTTTGCGACAGTTTTTTGACGCCGACTTCATAGATACGCATCAAGCGTTTCAACTCGTCTTGATCACCGTGGCACAACTTCCTGCAGGCTTTGAGTGTCGCCCAACAGAAAGGATAGAATTTTTCTTTTTTCTTACGTTTTTCGTCGTTCTCGTCACGGTAGACTACCGTGATAAAGTCATCTCTGTAAGAATATTCGAGATTGACTATTCGTTCTTGCGGGTCATGCCCATCTATAAATCGTTCGATATCCTCTTGGGATATTTTTCTTGCTTTTACTTCTTCCATATATGTTGTTTCGCTTATAGCCCGGACTGCCCGGACATTGGCATTATTCTGCTCAAATATACGATTTTAAGAGAATACGAAGTATTTATGATAAAGTATAACTGTGTCAAAATGGCGAAGAAAATATACATAACCGAATCACAACTTTCAAAGATACTAAATGAAAGCGGACTTTTGACGGAAGCCGTAAACAAAGTAGATAATTTCAAGCTCATAGGCGATTTGATTAACTTGACTGATCCTGACAAATTCTTCTTTGTTCAGATTGTCAAGCGTTGGAAAGATAACAAGGATAAGACGGGAGCGGATGCTTGGAGAAAGTCTGCGAGAACCGACATGACGTATCACAAGGGCGGTGATTTCGGAAACTTCGCTAACGGAACGGCGTTCAAGGTTCATGACAAACAGGAACTGCTTGCACTGAGGCCTCAGATTATCGCCTATTGCAATCAGAACAATGCCCGTGCATATATCACCTCAAACCCACGTTCTGAAAGCCAGATCAACCAGCACCTTGCAAAACTTCAAAACAAGTTCGGTGCAAAAATGAACCCTTGGGATCAGAAATACGGATTTGAGCACATGGCAGGACAGGCAAAGAGATACGGTCCTGACTGGCCGGACAGGGTTAGGCTTATGTTCGACATTGACACGGAAAAGAATACTTGGTACGTTCCTGCAACCGCAACACAGAAGATACATTGCAAAACGGTTAAGGGCGTAATGTATGTGGACGACAACAGGTTCCCTCAGTTGGCGAACTGCGAGAGCAGAATTCTCGATCAGTCACACGCACAGTTGTTCCTTCCCAAATATCCTAATCAGGAGCAGGCACTTGCCGCACTCGGTGGCGTAAATGTTTGGGAGGACACGAAGGCGATACTCGCCGCCAACAATATTCCTATCGAAACCGAATACGAGACTCCTTCGCATGGACTGCATATCATTATACAGGATATCAGCAAGATTGCGAATTTTGACGCCGTTGAGAAGGAACTCAGGAAGTACGATGACGGCCACGACGTGAAACAGTTCCAACTCGTGCACGCCAACTTTGACGGAAAACTTATCCTTTACTCTAACGTAGACACAAGCGGGTATTAAACCATGCGAATCAAGGAATCGGAACTCAGAAAACTGATAGCAAACTGCATAATGGAAGCCGTTTCAGAAGGTACCAATATGCAGTCTCTGTATCATTTTACCTATCCGGGATACCTTGAAAATATACTGTGCTCCAAGGTGCTTAGACTAAGCGACTTTCAGCGTTCAACCAGAAACGGAAAAAGATACGCCTCATTCACGAGGCATAAGAGCGCCAAGGAAGGATTTTCGGTACCTGGCCAATGCACCGTCAGAATTGAGGTTGACGGGCGTGCGTTGAGCAACGTCAGGGGCACAAAAACATACCCATTCGAATATTATTCTCCAAACAGAATGGAGATTAAAGGCTTCGAGCCAAATGAATTCCACAGAAGGGACAAATCAGCAAAAGAAAAATATGCGGATCTCGTCGCGAGCGGCGGAGAAGCATACGGTGACCATGAATACCTTAACCAAGCGGAAGAATCGTTCGAGTCGGAAGAAAGTGCAGTTCCAATAAAAGGACTTATAAAGAGAATAGACATTTTCGTAGATGAGGATGCAAGCAAGGAAGAGCTGGATCGCGTTAATATGTGTAGGTGGTACGCCGGTGCCGATCTTGTCGGCAAAATGTTCGTATACAACAACTACGACGATTTTTCAATGCAGACAAACAGGTGTATTCCGTTGGAAGATTGGCATTCGAAGACATACAACAAATCCATTGCGGAAAACAAGAATATCCGCTTGAACGAGTCCGAACTTCGTGAAATAATTTCCGAATGCGTGGAAGCGATACTTCGTGAAAGCGAAAACCTTCCTGCATACGAAATGTGGAAGCAATATGTCGATGCGGACGCGACACCGCGTTTGTCAGGCGGAAAAAAATGCGTTTGGAAAGTAAACGGGAAACTGATTATTGACAACAAAGGGCATGCTGTTTCTCACATTGGGTATGACTTAATGCAACGCGTCTTGGAAATGGTTGACTACTCCAAAGCGGATGCAAAAGGATACCTGCAGCAAGAGGTTGTTTTCCCGTATCCCGTAGGATACTCTGAATGCGTCGAAACTACTGATGACGACGACGTAATTTATATGCAGAGGCCATATAGGAGCAACCTGAGCAGGTTTGTCCTAAACAAGGAGGCGGTCCCATGCAACACCGTGCAGATAGCAATGAAACGTCTCAACAAGGAAGGCACGAAATGGCTTGCGTTTACGGCATACGTAGGCAAAAAAGGCGGACTTGAACCGAGAGACAAAAAGGCTACGGACAAAGACGAAGAATTTTGGAGGACGCACGCTCTGATAGCGGGCAAAGACGTAACGAAAGATGACGATAGGGGAGATATGGATTATTGGCGTAAAAAGAAAGTGGTAGAATCAATAGAACCTTATTTGAGGCGACTTGTAAGAGAGGCTATCGTGAATGAAATGGATGCCAACCTTCTCGATCCAAAAGTGAATGTCGAGGAGGGCGACGGATATGTTCATGTTTCATTCGGTAAGAACGGTTGGGGATTGACTGACGAATTCCTCAAGATACACGAAGTGGTGAGCAAGATTTCGAGAAACAACAACATCTATCTCGAAAAATGCCAAATAGATCCGCTTGACGACAAGTACGATTTCTATTTCAAGTACGATAACGAAAATTTCGACAAATGATTAAAGAAGAACAATACGCTTCAAACATAAACGCCGGTACTTTCAGGACGAAGGAGGAAGCACAGGCATACCTCGCCTATATCCGACAGAAATACGGGTTTTCGGAAGAGGACAGTTTCATAAACGGAACGTCCGTGGTGGTTACGATTGAGAAAAGCGTAACTGACGACTCGTATTACTATGATATGGTTGATGCTATCAAGGGCGAAAAAGCCAACCGTGTCAATCAGTACAAAATGGTCAGCGAGTCAAGAAAAAATGACGAGGGAGAGACTGTTCCTGAGAAGTGCGACAAATGCGGCGGCAAAGTTTGCGTTCAGATACACGGCGAGCCGGTTTTCGTTTGCGAGAAATGTGGCAAATATTTTGGCACAATGCCATGTAATATAAAGGAAGGAAAAATGAAGACTATATCAATTAAAGAAAGCGAACTGAGGAAAATAGTTCAAGAAACGCTAAACGAATCAATTGCAGAACTTATATACAATAAGTCTGATTCCTACGAAACTGTTGAGGACGAACTGTATGAAATGTTCAGCGGTGAGATTGACTACCTTTACAATGAGGGCGTAATCGCTTATGACGACCAACATATCAAGGGCATGGCTAACGGTTCCGTACCTATCGACTACGACGACCTAATAAAATCCACTCTGTACGACTACGGGCAAACCATGTCTCAGGATGCGAGACAAATACTTAAGATATACCTCAAACAAGGAGATACTGACGAAGATGTCAGGGGCTCAATAGACAGGGCGATAAAAGAATACTCGAAGTTTTGTTGGTAAAAAGATAGGCACCTTCAAGGTGCCTATTATTTTGCCTGCCTGACAGGTACGCCCGTCTTCCGTGCGAGGGAAACTATCATGTTCGTATTCTTCAAACCGTCGTTGAAATAGATAAGTCCGCTACAACTCGATATGAGTTGCTTCGCCCTTTCTTTCAGGGCGTTTTTGCCGTAAGATTTCCAATCGGTGAAAAAATATTGGACGTTCAATCTGCACTCGGACGCAAACCGTTTAATATACTCGTGTTCCTCCGTAGCCAATATGGTTATCCCTTCCTTCACCCTCGAGTAAAGGAACTTGACACACTTATCCCGGAAGTTTTCATACGTTCCGGCTGCATCTGAACCTATGATTGCAGCATAAAACACATTGCAAATGTATTTATTTTTATGGAAATATCCAAATAAACGACTATTTTTTTAAAAAAGGGACTATGGGATACATTAACGAATATAGCCATTATAGCAGGGAAGACATACCTGACATAAAAGAGAAAATTGATCAAAGCGGTGCCGATTACGCTGTCGCAAACCTTAGATTCAAAAGGGCGATAGAGAGGCTTCGTTTGAGTATGGGCAGTAGAAAAGCACCAAAGATAAACGACGAAGAAAGAAAGATACTCGAGTTCTGTGCCGGCAGGAATATGAGACAGTTCCTGAAAGAAGAATTCGAGAAACACCCGATACGTCTAAACGAACACGGAGAACTTATCGGCGAGAACCCGTTCGATAAGGAAAGAGGCGGAAGGAAGTATCATTCGTACGACCCTGTGTACGGCGACGGTGCATATTATCAGGAACAAGGCGGATATGAAGAGGGTGGCTTCGTGTCAAGCGATCCATACATACCGGACGATGACGAAGTTAACAGTTACGATCCGAGTGTGAAACAGACTCCGACACAAGAGCGTAGGAACATCAAGTACGACTTATAAAATACAACCGAGGCAGTTAAGCCTCGGTTTTTTCGTTCGTATCAGGTTTTACGTTTCGCTTCGAGAAAAATTGCGAGCGTTGTGCAAGTTTGTCCTCAACCGAATCGAAACTTTCTCCGAAATTGAATATGAGCCTTATCGGTTCAGGGTATTCTTCGTACTCCGACAAATCCTCCCAAGCAAGAGCAATTATCCCGTCAATGCAGTCCTGCATTGAGAAACAGGTGTTCTGCTGTGCGAGTCCGAAAGGAATTATCGTGGCGAGCCGTTTGATATCGGTTATCATCTCGCCTTCCGGACGCATATTGTCGCAAGCACGAGGGCACTGCTCTGCCCAATCGTCCGCCCATACGATTTCCGGCGTTTCGGAAAACAGGAAATCATATTCGAACATATCGTGCGAATTCAACCCGATAGGTTCAACAAAAACCAGATGAAGATTGCTGTTCTCTTGTTCTGTATTCATAGTCAATATATTCTGCATCTAAATATTGCTCGACAAGCCTGTCAAGCGTTTTTAAGTCTTCGAGTAGTTTCAAGGCTTCTTCGGATGGTTTCTGACCAGGTGTCTTGCGACATTCGTTGCAAAACTTGTTACAGATTATCCTGTGAAGTTCAGTTAATTCCGGATATATCATTTGTCTTCCTCTTTCTTGATCACCGCATCTATCGTCATTTGCTTTCTGAGAACGATTTTCCACATTTTCTCATATTGCGTGTGACGGAATATCTGATAATAGATATCTACGGGCTTTTCCTGTCCAATACGATGAACACGGTCCTGCATCTGCTCGTTATCGGCGGGTACGTAACTCATATCGGAAAAAATAAGTTTTGACGATACAGTTAGAGTGATACCTACGCCCGCGCTCTGTATGTTTCCGAGAAATACCTTTACGTTATCGTCACCCATGAACGCCTCAACTGCGGCGTCTTTCTGCTTGGAGTCCATTTTACCGTTAAATAGCACTGCGGTATCCCCATAATAGTCTTTCAGGGTGTAAATTTCCTCATCATAACAGCAAGCGATAACCACCTTCTCACCCTCCGCTATCAACTTGTCGGCGAGTTTTTCAGTATAAGGAACCATTTCATTTGAAAGGTAACGGCGATAAAGCCCGCCTTCAAGAAGTTCCTTGTTGACTTCCTTCGTAGGATTTTCTTCTGCCTGCTCTTCCTCGTACTCGTCCCAAAGCCTGTCATACTGTTCACGTTGCTCGTCAGTAAGGTCATAATATAACTCGTGAATACGCTTTTCAGGAAGATCCAGATCCGCTTTAATTCTCCTTAGGTAGATGTGGGAAATCCTGTATTTCAACTCTTCAAGGTTATCGGCGTTCTCGGGCTTAGGAACGATAAGCATTCTGCACTTTTTGGCAATTTCTTTCTTCAATTCGTCCTTTTCCTTGCCGCTGAGTTCTTTCCACATACGAGCCCCGACTTTCTTAAGGTACGCCCTGACTATCCTCTCCTTTTTCTCCTTATCCTTTGGATGCACCATTTCAAACGCACCACAATACCGTTCCATGTAGTATTTGTAGTCGTCCGTGATTGGGTCTCCGAGAAATGATAGAACGGAGTAGATGTTTGTCGGATCATTGGTTAGCGGTGTTCCCGTAACGAGATATATGCTGTCCGGCTGACCTTTCTTGATGAGGCTTTTCAGAACTTTATATCTGTTTGACTTCGGATTGGAAAGCCTGTGTGCCTCGTCTATGATTATCAGCGTTTTCCTGTTCGTGATATACTGTAGCATCGGGCTTTTCTCGAGAGTTTTTTCCCAAGCAGCCTGACTCCAACCTTTCGGAATCTCGTAAAATTCATCGACGATATCGTAGTTCAGGATGACAAAGCGGTTGAACTTCCACTTTCCTGCGGTTTTGGCCTCTTCGAGAAGTTCCGCTTTCTTTTTTCCTGACCTTCCCGGTGCGTATCCGAGAAATTCTTCCAACTCGCCCTTGGTCTTGTTGTTGAAACCGTCAATCACCGAGATATCCTTTTCAGGTATATAGAAAGAAAGTTCTCGCTTCCAATTAGACTTCAACGAAGCGGGGCATACAATAAGTATTGAGTCGAAGTTACCCTCGATAGCGGCGACGGACACACTTGTAGTCTTGCCCAAGCCCATATCGTCGGCAAGAATACACTTCTTTCTCGCAAGAAGAAACTTGATTGCTGTTTTCTGATGCGGATAGAGCACCCGCTTGTAGCCTGAAAGTCTGTCGTATCTCTCGAAGTCAACCTTCACTTTTCTGTAGTCTTTAACAAGGAAGTTCGTGAGGACGGCTTTCTTCGGTATGAAACACAGCACGCTTGACACGGAACGTCTGTATTGCACATAGCATACGTAAGTCGTGTCGGTGTCGCCCAAATAAGTCAGTATCTTTATCCTGTTCGGGAGGAAGTCGATATCCCAATCCTTCTGCTTTTTCTCTGCCCACCAATCAGCGACGTGTATAATCTTGTCAATCGGTCTCGGCTCATAGTAACCGCTTTTCAATATGAAGTTCACATTGAATTCGGTCATAGCATCGACATCCTTATCCACATATACGTTCTTCTGCAGAAGAAGCATATATGGATTGTCCCCATCATACTCTTTGAGTATTTTATAGGCTTCTGTTTCTTTTTTTACACTGACAGCCATAATACAAATATACAAAAGTATTTATTAACATAACAGTTAGCATTATGAAAATCGCAAGAAAGGACCTTGTAAAAATAATTTCCGAATCCGTAATAAAAGAAATCCTTGATACCGCAAGACAGGATTGGTTCAATGATGGTGATATGTCATACAATGAAGTGGCGGAAAAATGTTGGGTAGGAGAAATAAAACCGATTTACAGCCTGCACGACCCGGTAGAAAACATCAGGCATATCGGAAACGTCTATGGGAAAACGCCTATGGACTGTTACGGAAGACTTTATGAAGGGGTTGAAACAGGAACTATCTACTTCCTTGAACTGTAAAGATAACGGGCTAAAATTCTCGAAAATGTGAGATTTTAGCCCGTTTTGCTATCTGAAAATGTGAGGAACTATACGTCGTCAGGATATTCGTCGTCAAACTCTCCGTTAGGGTCGTTCTGCGTCTTTTCGAGATCCAACTTGTACATTTTCTTCGCCATTTCGATGAACTCGGCGGGGTTCACACCCGTCCCCCTGATATCGTCTGAGAGTTCTTCGTTGAAGAACCTTTTCTTGACTCCGCCGATTGACGTGATGACGTATGCGATAGAAGCATAGTTGAAACGGGTGTATCTGAATTTCAACTGTGAGATTTCATCAACATAAGCCTTAATCTCGGCGTCGCTGGCGTTCATCTTCCTCAAATCGGCTACGCCTGAAATAGAATACTTCTTGAAATAAGGGCGAAGTTCCGTAGCGGGAATTTCTTTGATAATGTGCCCGTCGGTACCTACGAGGAAGTACTGTGATACACACGTTCCGTTTCCCGTATCTTGGTTCATGTACGTAGGGTCTCCGTTCGCATCGACGTCTTCCGGACGTGTAGTCCTCGGGCGTTTGTCCATAGGGGCGAGTCCGTACTTGTAACGGATTGCGTTCGACGGGTCCACATACTTCGCGTTATAGTGCTTTCTCATGTTTTCGGCACTTCTCCAATTCACACTGTAACGTGCAAACTTAATCACGCCGCCGATTTCTTCTTTAACACCTATCTGCTGTCCGAACGTGGTCCAGTCGGGATAGTTTTTCATTCTGCCGGTGTCAGGGTTCTTTTTCTTTATCTGAGGAATGTCGAGGCTTGCAGAAGAAACGTAGCCGATGGTGCATTTCGTTCCACCTTTAACCTTCTGAATCTCTTTCGGAAAATCCGATACCGGAATATCTTCCCTGCCTCTTGCATCGAGTTCTTCAATGCCTTCGTTGATTGCTTCCGCCTCCAACTGAGTATAATGCCCGTTCATTCTCTCGAAAAGAGCATTCATTTTGTCAATTTCAATCTTAGTCCTGATATCCATAGTTTATCTGCGTAAAACGGTATTTATAATATAAATACAACGCTTTACAATGAAGTTAACTACTCAAGAGATAAAAAGGAAAAACCCGATAAACAGGAACAATTTCTTCCTTTCGCCGGAAACCGTAAATTTCCAGATTGCGATAGGAATGGAGTATGTTAACAAAATTCTCAACCAAACAGTAGTCTTGTATCAGGTTGACAGGGAGAAAACGAAGGTGAGCGACATATACAATGAAGCGAACTACAAGGATTTGGTATTCAAGACTCCCGTAGAAATCAACGTTATGTACAAACTTGACAAGAGTGAGTTGAAGACTTACGACAGTCAGGTAATGAAAGGCTACTACGTGAAAGTCGGGCAACTGTATTTCAACGTTTTCGAGAAAGAACTCGAGGAAAACGGGTGCGACATAAACAGGGGCGATTACATAGGGCTTCAGGTTACGCCTGACCACATGGAGTACTTCATTGTCGCAGACGACGGAAGGGTGAACTACGACAACGCACACACCCTTTACGGAACCGTCCCATATTTCAGGAGCGTTACCTGCACGGTGGTAACCGACATAACCGAAACCGCGAACTTATAATGGCACAACCAAAGAAATATCTAAATTACCTTAAACTGAACGAGCCTGCAGTAGGCAATGAGCGTCGCTATGAAATGCTTGGGGAAATCCTCAAGAAGGGGACGTTCACACCTCGCCCCGTCCTGTTAAGCGATATAGACGATGCGGTGACGGAGTGGGTACAGAACAGCTTAAAAATAAGCTATAACGACAAGATTTTGCCCACAATGGTTCTATATAGCAACCAACGCTTCACCGAATATTCGCAGACATGGCAGTACACGGATGAGAACAAAAACCTCATACTGAACTTCAAGACGGTGACAAGGGAGAACAATCCAGAGTACGGGCATATACAGGGCGGGCTTTGGAATGTTCCCGGCGACAGGTTCTATCACATGAAAAGAACCATTGTTCTCGACGACAACGGAAGCGAGTCTTTCTTGGACTTGGAAATGCGACAGCCGATGGCGATAGACCTCATGTACAGGGTATCCATTTTCACGACGCACTTGCAGGTAATCAACGATTTCAACACCATAGTAAACGACCATTTCAAGGCAAGGCAGGATTATATTTGCCCGAACGGGCATTATATGCCAATGGTGCTTGACGGGATTTCCGATAGGTCTTCGTATGAGATAAACGACAGGCAGTTCTATTCTCAGGTATTCAGCATCAAAGTCAATGGATACATAATCAAGGAGGACGATTACAGGATTAAGGAGTGGCCTCTCAAGTTCGGTGCAAAAATTCTCGGAATGGGCAGAAAGAGCAAGTATGCCACAATCGAGATTGATGAAGACTACGTTAATCCTTGCAACAAGCCGAAGGAAGAGGAGAAAACATACTACAAGCCCGTTTATGTAACAATAATGTTTCCTGAATGTGTGAGGAAAACGGAGTTCGAACTTGATACCGACTTTGTGTTTGAATCAGACGAACTTGACAACGTAAGGAGTTACGAAATTATCTTGAACGACGACCAACCGGTTAAATTCGGGACTAAGATAAACAGGGGAGACAGGGTTTCCGTTTCGGCGTTGAAACTCATATCGAAAAAGGAAGCAACGTTGAGGCTTGTCGGATATGACCCGAACGTTGTTTACGAGACAAAGAACGACATTTCAGAAGTTGATGCTGACAATGTTAACACAGGTACTGAGTATGTGGTTGAAGTTTAACGCTAAAAACCGCATACCCATACCGTTTTTCAAAATCGGTGAAGTATTTATATTAAAATAATAGGCTAAAATAAATCAATCAAATATGGGAAAAATCAGAGGAACACATTCCAGCCCAGGAATCTACAGCAAAGTAACTGATTTGTCTTATGTGGCAAGAACCGCCGGTATCACGTCCCTCGGTCTTGTCGGTGAGACATTGAGGGGTGCCGCATTTGACCCTACTGAGGTACACAAGTGGGACGAATTCGTCAGCTACTTCGGCGGAACCAGCGCTGAGAAGTTCAAGGACAGCCAATACCCAAAATACGAACTTCCATATATCGCACAGTCTTACCTTAAGGCTTCCGATCGTTTGTACGTTTGCCGTGTCCTTGGACTTAGCGGATACAACGCAGGTCCTGCTTTCGTTATCACGGCTGAGGGTTCAGAAGGCAAGTACGTGGTTGCCGTTCTCCGTTCAAGGGGCAAATATATCAAGTATGGGACTGTCGGTCTAGATGATGACGGTTGCCCTATCTCGTCTCACGATACGCTCGTATTCGACTGCGACAAGGTTACGGTTACGGATTATAAGGCTCCTACGTTCAACTACAAATGCTCAGGTATCACCACGGGTGAGGCTACAAGCGATTTCACTGTATCAGCCATCAACAAGGGAAGGTTCACGCTCGTTGCTGAGAAGAACGGCTCGGTTGTCGGCGAATATTCCGTTTCACTGAACACGGGTGCTAAGGACTATATCTACAACGTCCTTGGCTCAGACCCTAACAACGGAAACGCTGCAATCTTCGTAGAGGAACTTTACGACGTGATGCTTGACAACCTTATTGACAACGGAAAGGTTACCGGAATTACAAGCGGTGTAACTACCAAGTACGACTATTTCGTCAAAAATGCCGTAACGACGCCGGTTTCAGACTTCGTTTCAATCCCTGCAACCGAACTCAAAAAGAGCCAGATAGGACGCCGTTTCATCTACGCTTCAAGCTACAACGTTCTCGAAAGTGCGGATACGAAGTATGTTGAGGTAACATCAGCACGCACGTACGAGTCAAAGCCAATGGAAGAGGGTGGCGTGTACTACGTGTCAGGATATACCGAAGACAACAAGCAGTTCTATGGATACTTCCTCGATACGAAACTCACGAAGGAAGACGCAAGCGTCAAGAACATTGTCAACGTAGTGAAAGTGACGGCATACGATTCATTCGTTTGCATTGGTGCGGACAACAAGGTTGACTTCACGAACGACTTCAGCGACTACCGCGAGCAGTACCGCTACGCTTCTACTCCTTGGGTTGTTTCAGAACTTAAGGGTAACAAGACGAAGGCTGAGGTGAAGAAACTGTTCCGCTTCCACACGATTTCAGACGGTAACTGCGCGAACACGGAGGTTAAAATCTCTATCGCAAACATTCGTCCTGACGATGGCACGTTCGACGTCTATGTACGTGACTACAACGATACGGATGCAAATCCTACCATTCTCGAGTCCTACAAGAACGTCAACATGGTTCCCGGAACGAGCAAGTATATCGGTTTGAAGATCGGTACGATCAACGGCGACTACGAGTTGAAGTCTAAGTACATAATGGTTGAGGTTATCGAGAACGAGATGACTGAGAAGTGCGTACCGGCCGGCTTCCTCGGATATCCTGTAAGGAAATATGGCGACAGCCTCAAGGCTCCTAAGTTCACCTACAACGTCTACTACGACGAGGACGTAAGGGAGAAGCGTCAGTACTTCGGACTTTCCGATATTACCGGCGTGGATGTCGATATGCTCACGTACAAGGGCAAGGACGCATACACCGAGAACTACAATGTCGGATACACCAACGCATTCCACCTTGACTCCAACCTCTTTGCAATCGAACCTTCAAAGGTTTGGATTGACGACGAGATTTCAGGCGTTACTTGGGAGTGCGTACACCCTGAGAACGTAACCAGCGAGAAGAAGGCTCCTGTAATCGGCACCGAGGAAGAAATGGAAGGTACGATTTACGAAGATGTAAGACTCCGTAAGTTCACCCTCTATCCTTACGGCGGCTTCGACGGTTGGGACATTTACCGTAAGGCACGTACCAACACGAACGAGTTCAAGGCCAACAAGTACAAGGGCACTATCTCAAACGGCGAAGGTGCAACGTTCTCAAAGATTATGAACGGCGAGGGTCTCGGTCTGTCAGGAAACTGCATCACGTCAGACTACTACGCATACCTTGCAGGTATCAACCAGTTCGAGAACCCTGAGAGATACGAGATTAACCTGTTCGCTACCCCTGGTATCGACTACGTTAACAACGAATACCTCGTAAGCGACGCTCTCGATATGATTGAGAACAGAGACGACACCCTCTACATTCCTACCACGCCTGACAAGCCTTGGGGTGCAACGGATAGCGAGGATGAAATGTATTCTTCAATGGATGTCGCCGACAACCTCAACGACACGAGCATCGATTCCTTCTATGCCGCTACGTACTACCCTTGGGTTAAGTACTTCGACAAGGTGAACAACATATACCTCAACCTTCCTGCCACGAAGGATGCCGTCCGCGTAATGGCTAACACTGACAACAAGCGTTATCCTTGGATTGCACCTGCAGGTGTTGAAAGGGGTGTTGTGGAAGGAAAGAAACTCCACTTCTTCGCAAAACTCGAAGACAGGGACAATGTTTACGACAACCGTATCAATGCCCTTATGACATTCGAGGAAGGTATCAGGATTTGGGGTAACAAGACGCTCTATATCTGCGACGAAACGGATCCTCTCAACAGAATCAACAGCGTGCGTCTCTACCTGTACATGAAGAAACTCATTACCAAGGCTGCAAGGACGCTTATCTTCGAGCCTAACGATGAGACGCTCAAGGAAGAGTTCGAACGCATTATCAAGCCTATCCTTCAGCAAATCAAGGCTGACAGGGGTATCACCGAATACCAGCTCGAAACGTCTCAGACGAAGGAGCAGATGGACTTGCACGAACTCAGCGGAAAGATTGGTGTGAAACCTACTCCTACGCTCGAGTACATCGAACTCGAATTTGTAATCAGCCCTCAGGGTGTCGAGTTCACCCTCGCTTAATGAGAGGTTGAAAACCCAAAAAAGGGACGGAGAAATCCGCCCCTTTTTTTGTTGTATATAGACAACAAAAAAGCGGCTCTTAACGAACCGCTTTCCTGAACTTAACCTATGAAAAAACTTGCTTTAGTAGCAAAGTATTGCGTAGTCGATAACGAGTGTCATCGTAATGTCTGCGAGAGAGTCATCGTTGTATGCGACGGTACCGAAGTTGGTGACGCTTGGCCACGCATTCTTCAAAACCCATTTCTGCATGCAGACACCGGTAGGATCAAGCATTTCGAGTTCAACGTCCCTCTTGTAGCCTGCGGCGTAACCCTGACGGCCCGTCACTGACTCTGACACAAGGCGTATCCACTCCATAACAGCCTGTGAAGCGCTCGGTGCGATAGGGTCGCGGAACGTACACTGCACGGTGTCCCACGTGTACCTACCAACAACGAATGTCGAGGTGTTAAGGAAAGGAATTTCAGTGCTGCCCTGGTTGATTGAAGGTCTTGATGCTGACTGAAGCATCCACTCAGAAATACCGATATCTGAAGGGAATCTCAAAAGAAACCTGTTTTTCCTCAACGGTTCAAACTGAAGAGGCATTTTAAGTAGCAAATCGCCTGGCATATCTTTCTATCTTTTTTTCTTATTTACTTATAAATACGACGGAACGGATTTTTTTAAGCCTGAACTGCTTCCTTGTCATTATTTTCCGCAGCCTTATCGCAGAATTGGAAGATTTTCTTCAATGCCTGATACCTGTTGTCTTCCGGCGTTTTGCAGAGTTTAATCATACCACGGAGTGCAATCTCGCGGATTTGGTCAACCTCGCCGAGTTCCCTGAGGCCTTCCTCTGGATCCGGCTCCTCCGGCTGAATCTTGCCGAGTGCCTTTCCGCCCTCAGCGAAATCCTGCCCGTCAGGGCCAGTAGGAATCTCAGGCTCGCCGACTGCGGGCTGTTCTTCCTGTCCTGCGTATTCTGAATCGTCAAAATCCTCTCCGAATTGAATGGCTTCGTTCATCGTGCGTACGTGAGAAACCATTTCCTGTATCGAATTTAGTGTGTCAAAATATTCTTTTTTGTTTTTCATAACAGAATTCTCTTATCAATAAATACCTAACCAACACAAAAACAGTTAAGTTGACTATATCATTTTCAATGATATTTTTAGAATAAATACGTGTAATGACACGAAACAAGAAAAAAGGTTACGTTTATCTAATTAGCACTTGGGATTCGCCGGATCTTTACAAGATCGGTGCGACACGTGGAGACATAAAGAAACGTATCAAAAAACTTCAAACGGGAAACCCGAGCGAGTTGAGGACGGTAAAGTACCATGAAACCGATTATCCGTTTTTCTTGGAGAAACAGTTACATTTCAGGTTTCGTGTTCGGCATTTATACGGCGAATGGTTCAACCTGACAATTGCGGAAGCACTAAGTTTCGATCAAGTATGCAATCAGATTGAACAAATGATAGAAGGAATGAAAGATAACGAATTTTTCATGAAAAACTTGAAATGACAATAGTTATAAAAAACGAGATATGACAACATTAACACTAATAACGCCGGCGAGACACTTAAATCATCACTATGAACTCGAGAGTGCGGCATTAAGGGCAGATTGGTATTTGTCTATGATTATAAAGGAGGAAAACATCGACGATTTCCTCCAAGATTTCATAGATGGGAACACAGGGTACAAGGTGCAGATTGATTCGGACACAATGACTCTCACGCTGAAAGACATATACTCAGTTGAGAACCGTGTGGACGAAGGAGATTACGTTGCATTTTCAATAAACGTTAACAAAATAAACTCATAATGGCAGAAGGCAACACAATGCAGGAATTCAGGAGAAACCGTTTTCTATTCGAGATTGAGGGAGTTGACTTATATCCGTGGCTTGTAAGCAAAGTCGCTTATTGCGGTGGAAAAATTGTCGTGACTTACAGGGAGATAAAAGGGCTCTTCACTTCTGAATTTTTCGACAATAACGGAAAAAACATAGTCGGAAAAAATGCGACATTGAGATTTCTTGATGCGGAAGGCAAAACTATCGGTGAGGCAAGGTTCACGGGTGTAAGTTTCGAGCAAATGCAAATAGATACCCTGACATACGAATCGGACGAGCCGCTTCAAAATACTGTTTACTTTATTTACAAAAACGTAAAACATCACTCTGTAGTATGAGTCAACCTGTGAAAAAATCGGGCCCGTTTCAAAAACCGCGTTCAAAGACAGTAAGGAAACCAAGTGCCGCAGAAACACAGAGTAAGAACATAAAGAAAAAGCAGGAAAAAGACAAAAGGCTACCGCCCAAGCACGGAATAAAGCGGAAGTGGGTAAGGGTGCACAAGCAGGAATACGGGACATCAAAACTTGAGGAAAGATTTGCCAAAAATTTCCTCGACAGGTTGGGTGTCGAATATATCTATCAGTTCAAAATGACGTCAATCGGTAGGTTCCTTGATTTCTACATACCGAGTTGCAACGTAGCGATTGAAGTTGACGGGGATTTCTACCACAGTTACGGGCTCGTATATGAGCAGATGTCCCCTATGCAGAAGAAAAACAAGCGGGTTGACGAACAGAAGAACCATTGGTGCGCCATAAACTGCATAAAACTCCTGAGAATTTGGGAGCACGACATAAACGAACACCCGGAAGCTGTTCTTGAAATGCTCAGGAGGGAACTCGAGAGCGGGCTTCACGAGGAAGAAAAGAAAAAAAGAATGAGGGAGAGGCATTAACATGCTGGCAAAACTTATAGTACCTGTAATAGATACGGAACGAGGGGTTTTCAGATACGACGGAGAACTCAGCAACGAAGAGTACGGAAATATGGAGTACGAGCATTTCAGACGGACTGACAGACAAGTCGGGCGGTTCGTCGACAATATGCGTCGTGGCATCTCCAATGTAAACCAATATCAACGTTTTAGGGAAGTTGACAACGAAGAACACCCCGATTTTTTCTTCAACAATGAGGAAAACGAGGTTTACGTTGCCAACGTGAAAAGGCAGAGCATTACGAAAGAAGAACTTTTCGATTATGCTGGCAAGGGTAAAATGTTTATCCTTATCCTGAACATCAATCCGCTTACGATGTCAGGGGACGCAGAGAGTGAAGTCAGATATTGGATGAGGGACAGCGTGAACGTGATCAACGACCCGGACCTTCCCGACGACGTGAAACTGAAATCCCTTCAAGGAAGAGATTACGAAATCGTCGTGGAAGACAAGACGATTCAGATAAGGAACTGCAAGTTGGTGCAAAATTTTTCCAATCAGAAATACCCATTTCATTTTGCAATAATAGTTGAAAAAGCATTCATAAAATAATGGCAAGCAAAGAACAAGAATTTTACGACAAGCAGCACAGGGAGATGTTGCGTGACGCAGACGACAACGCGGAATCAGCGTTTTACGATGGCGGTGCGAAGCAGGAGAGGGATGTGGCGATGCGTATGCTCGAAAACTCGTACGATATGTACGTGACGTCGATGAACGAGACAATAGAACGCAGGAGAAACAAAAAGGACGCCGACGGGAACAGGATTTACAGCGAAGAGAGCCTTACCGGTACGATTGAACTCATGGAGACTATGCTCGAGGATATTGTCGAGCAGTACAAGCAACTCGGAGGAAATCCTGAAGACTTGAAGAAACGCCCTGTCCTGAAAAGGAACGACGAAATGATTATGGACGCAGTGGAGCGTGTCAGCGCGGAAGACGGTATGGTGGAATACCGCAAAAAAGCCGTACAGGAGGCTAAAAAGCGTCAGAGGAACAAGTATGTCAGCGTGGAGGAGAAAGAGCCTGAAACGGCTCAGGAACCCGAACAGAAGCCAAACAGGAGAACAAGGAAGCCTTCTGTTGTCGTGGAGGAAAAGCCGTCTGTCGTGAAGGCTGAACCAAGAGTGGGTAACTATACCCCTGAAATTCTAAAACCGATTGAGAAGCCCGCAGAACCTGAGAAAATCGAAATGCCGGATACAAGTTATGCACAGCGTTCTACGTTCGATGAAGTTTCGCTTCCTTCAAAGGGCGAGTGCTACAAAACGAAAAGAGACAAAATCCGAGTATCCCATCTTGTTGCATACGATGAGAACCTTATCCTCTCACCTGGTCTGTACAGAAATGGCACGTTCCTCGACCATATTCTGAGAAACAAAATATTGGACAACGTTGATCCGGACGATTTGATCCAAGGGGACAGGGATGCCATCATCATTTGGCTGAGAGCAGGCGGCTACGGCCCTATGTATCCTATCAGGATGACTGACGAAAAGACGGGTGAAGAGTTCGAGACGAACGTGAACCTGTCGGAACTGAAGTTCAAACCTTTCGATTTGAAGGGCGACGAGAACGGCTATTTCGATTTCAAACTGCCTATCAGTGGGGACTTGGTGAAGTTCAGGTTCCTGACGGCGGGCGACGCAAAGAAACTTGACAAGATGCGTCGTGACGAAAACGCTGCCGAAAACGCAACGGACATGAGGGAAAAACTTCGTGATTTCATTGATTTCATTGAGAAATCAGACAAGTTCACGCAGAAGGAGTCATCGCAGATGCTTGACGACCTCAGGGATATTGAGGACGCTGTTTATGCAAGGTACAAGGACGTTGAGGAGACGTATTTCACTCACGACCTGACGAACAGGCTCATTCTCTCAACCGTGTCAGTAAACGGAATTTCCGACAGGGAGTATGTTATGAACTATGTTCTTAACATGAACCTGAAAGACGCTGCCGAATACAGGAAATACATTATCGACAACGAACCTGGTATTGATTACAACATTAAGGTTCAGGGTCCCGGAGGTGACTACATTGACACCTTTCTGCAACTTGATCAATTTATTTTCGTCTATTGAGTACGGTAGCGAATACGAATATTCATTCTGGAACGAAATATACGGGTGTGTTAATTACCTGAATCTACCTTACGAAACGGTAATGAACATGCCGATTTATGTGCGTAAATTTTGGATACAACGCCACAACCGTCAAGCCGAGGAAGAGAAACAAAGCGATATTGATTCACAGCAAAATAAAATAGGCGGCATTCAGTTGAACGCATACGCAAGAATGGAACAAACAAAAGCACAAAATGGTGGGGTTTAAATCCCGCCATTTTTCATTTTCAGGTATTTATAAGTGATAGAAAATACCATTTTCAGAATATATGGCTGATGTTGATTTGACAAAAATAGAGGGTGCCCTAAATGATATAAAATCTAATGTTTCGAATATCCAAAACGACGTTGAGACTTCAAAGCCGAATTTTGACGCCGGGATGCAGAAACTTGTCAGCAAGATTGACGCACTCGATACATTAAGGGCGTGGGCTACGACATCTACCGGCAGGACTTCTTCCGGCCGGTTCCCTACCGGCGTATCTGCAAAGATTTCAGAGATAGCCGCATTCCAAAAAAATATATCCACGAACACTGATAACATCGCTACCAGTGCAGGTGAGATAAATTCAAAAATAGCAGATGCCGTTCAAATCCTCAGACATATTGAAGGGCACATAACGGGTTCTTCATCGACAACTGCAACTCCTTCGGCAGCAACGGGTGTCACTGCAACGACAACAGACATTCATTCAACTGTAAAAGATATCCTTACCGAGATTAAGGGTATTCGCCTTGATCTTGCTTCGAAAACATTTGATACCGGAAACGACGAACTCAACGAAAAGTTGAAGGAGATTGCTGATCTTGAAGCGGATGCAAAACTTCATAGGGCGAAACTAAACGAATATTATCGTACGGGAAAAGTACCGGATGGTAAAACAAAACGCCAATTTGAAAGGGAAGAGAGACGCAGACAGAAAGAAGAACAGAAACGAAGGGATAGGATAAGCGGAAAGAGGGGCGGAGGTGCCACTGCGGTAAAGGCAATGGACTTCGTGAAGGGTCTCATAACCGAGAAGCCTTCCGCAAGTAAACTTGCCGACAAGGGAATTTCAACAGTGTCTCAGACAAGTCCGGTAATCGGCGGTATTCTTTCTTTGATTAAGTCGGTTATCGAACTCGGTTCGAAACAGGATAGGGCTACTTCTGAATTTGCAAGGGCCATAGGCGGAAGCAGACAGGGAAAAACTAACGCCGGCGACACTGTAAGGAACATGATTGGGCAGATGCCACTGACAAGGGGGTATACTGCTGACGCTGCTTACAGTGCAATGACTGAAATTGCAGAAGCAAGGGGTAGGACTACGGAAAGAATGTCTGCAGGCGCCCTTCAATCTGCAATAGACTTGAAACGTTTCGGAATTGGTGGAGAAGCAGTAAACAATTTTGATACTTTCGGCAAATCTCTTGAACAGACTGACAAATATTTTGCAAAACTGTATGGAGAGGTTTCAAAGAAGGGCCTTTCATTCAAGAACGTTTCAAAAGCGGTAAACGATAACCTTAAAGCAGCACAAAGTCATACATTTGCAAACGGACTACGTGGACTGCAAAGGATGGCTGAAACCTCAACGCAGTTGAAGTACAATATGCAGCAGGTATTCCAACTTGCGGATAAAGTTTCAGAAGTTGAAGGCGCAATCAGCACTGCTGCCAATTTGTCAGTTCTCGGCGGGCAGTTCGCTCAATTCAGCAACCCTATGCAATTGTTGTATGAGGGACTGAACGATACGGGTGCACTTAATGAAAGGCTCATTAAGATGTTCGGAAACCGTGCATCTTGGAACAAGGAGACACAACAGATGGATATGACGGCTCTCGACAGGGAGTTTGTCAAGCAGGCAGCGAAAGCCGCAGGGCTGGATCCGAATGAAATGATTTCCATGTCCCTGAACGAAGGTAAAATGCGTCACATCGGCAGGCAGATACACGGAGTTGACAAAGATACTGCGGAATATATCAAGAATATCGCTGAAATTGGCAAGAACGGACAGGCGTATGTAACGCTTAACGGAAAAGAAAAGGCGGTATCCGAACTCAGTATGGCTGACAAGGAGTCGCTTGAAAAGGAAAGCAGGGCAAAAGATACGAGGGAAGGAGCAAAACTCGGTGATATCTACGGAGAGACTATGAGTATTGGCGAAACCCTTGACAACATTCTGTCTTATCTACAGGAACAACTTGGACGTTGGGTATTCGGCTTGTTCAACGCATTAGCAAAATACGAAAACAGGCGTCAGGATATTGCTCAGGGTACAGGAAGTAGGGAACTTCAACAGAAACGTCTGCAATACTACAACGAGCACGCAAAGGAACACAACGGTTTCTGGGGTGGAAGAAAAGCGTGGGCAAGAGACGTTGTTTCAAAGATGACGGAAGCAGAACTTGATAGGGAACTTTCAAGGAGCAGAGGCGGAAGTGCTATGAACGGAATAACGCCGACAAAGACTGTTCAGGGAAAATCGCCTATTGGGATCAATCCTGCGTTCCGTATGCCCGGATACGGACTGCTTACCGGACCATCACATTTCAAGGGAGGAATAAAAGGAATGAACCGTGGACAACTTTGGGAAGCCGAAGGCGGAGAATTCCTTATCAACAAACAGTCTTCCGCAAAATACAGGAATGAACTCGTCAAGATTCAAAACGGAACGTACAACCCATATTCTTATTCCAATGACTTGATTAAGAACGATATGCGTAGGCATTATGGGGCTATGGAAGTTGCCAACAGGGGTGTTGCTTCCAACCAAATGCTCACTCAGAACCAGCCTAACCAAGTAAGCGGGACGATAAAGGTTGACATTCCTCAGACTATCACGATAAACATTGCCGGACAGGGCAAGATTGGCGACTACGACATAAGCGGAATTATCAGGAACTACGTGGATGCGTTTATGAAGGAAGCCGAAATGAGGAAGAGTTTCAGCGGGTTCAACAAAGAGAAATTCTACAACCAAGCGGGTGTTGTAAGTGCGTTCGGCAGGTGAGCTCCTGGTCTATAAAATATCTTTAGACCAGGATCTTATAAAGGCCGGTATAATATAGAAAACTATTTAACAAAAAATAAAAAAAACTCTATTAAATAACAAGAAAAAGAAAGAAACAGACACAATGGGCAATACCGCAAAAGTGGTTGGCGTTCTTCATTATAACGACGCGACGAGGGATGAACTGCTCAAGCGACTGAATTGGAGGAGGGACTATCTCGAGAACTTCACACCCGATACGAAGTTGGAAAGGATAGCCAACGAGATATTCACGCAGGAGTTGGCAGTCGCGACGTATGCCAATAACGACAGAGACCTTGCAAGAAAATACATCACCCCAGAGTTAGTGAATTTCTATGGAAGTTCACCGGGTTTGAACACAAAATTGGCTAAATATACTTTTGGTCAAGACTATACAGGCAGGATTTCTGACATTGATGAAGCAAACGTCAAGTTCGAGCACGAGTATCTTTCTTATCTGCTGAAAGACAACGTAGAAGGTATTGAGTTAGTCGCAAACGAGGATATGGCTGCTCCGAGAAGGCACATGCTCAACATGCTCATTGATGCCGGCAGGTTGAAAGGGGATTCTATGTATTACCTTTCCCAAGCGAACAGGTACGTCGAGTTCAGGCAGGCGTTGGAAATACTTGGAGACATACAGGGAACCATTACAAACGAGGATGAGTTCAATGATGGTAACAAATATGTTTCCACAAACAATTCCCGTTCTGAAACACAGTTTGACGAAAGCGATATAGCCGGTTTGGAAGGTATCGGCGTGTCAACCACCAACGACAGTTTCCTGAGTTTCTACAACGTCCCTCAGAAAAAGCCGAAGAGTCTGCTCAGCAAGACGAATGACTTGTTCAACAGGCATAAGATAAGCACGCTTGCCGCAAGGTTCCACACTTCAAGCGAGATTGGCACCGAGATAGAGACGACGGATACAGCCAAATCTCAGTTCGGAAATTCGCACGGAAGAAATTTGTTGAAGAAAAATCCGTATGACAATTCACTTACGAACGGATATGAGAACCCATATTGCCGTGTTTGGACTTATCACCATCAATACGACAGAATGTCAAGGCTCATAAGGCCGTTCACGGAAGCCGATTCTGACGGAAACGTGGTTGCCACCGATGCCGTGTACGATATGGATCCGTACAAAGCCGAGTACAAATCCGCTTCCAACGGAAGGGATTATTTGAAAGCCAATACGGTACTCGGTAAAAACGGCAGGGTGGCTATCGCACCGAAAGGTGATTGTGGGAAAATAAATACGGAAATCAAGAAGTGCATGTTTTCCATTGAAAACCTTGCTTGGAAAGATGTCCCAAGGAATATGGGTTATATCTCAAAAGAGCAACGTGGTCCTAACGGCGGTAGAATTATGTGGTTCCCGCCTTATGATTTGGATTTCAGCGAGAGCGTGCAGGTGGATTGGAACCAGAACAAGTTTATCGGAAGGGGCGAGCCCGTGTTCACGTACAGCAACACGACGAGGCAGGGGCAGTTGTCGTTTGCACTGCTCATTGACCACCCTTCGATAATAGACAATATTCCGAAATACAATATCAAGCACGGAGATACGACGGAAGACGGGGCGTATGTCGAGGATGAAGATGTTCTCAGGTTCTTCGCCGGCTGCCAAGTACCGAGTTTGAAGAAACAGATTGAGTGCCCTGACGACGGCCCTGATTCAGACCAACAAGGAAACGGCGACGAGCCTTCGGAGAGCATTCCAACGAAGGAAAAGAGCGTACATGTAAAATTTTACGTATATTACCCGAACAATTATTCAGGAAACAGTGTAAAGATAAGCCGTGACCAATGGGCACAGAGCGGAAGTTCTGACAGGTCGTGGTTCGAATACATACTGTATGGACAGAACACTATCCTTGATCCGGTTGTGAACGGGTCTGGTTATGAAACGTCTCCAAATGATATCGCTATATCATCAGGAAACGATGCCAGCCAATCCATGCCTGTTTATGCGGATTGCAAAGATTGGGAAGACGGAAAGGGGGAACTTAAAAAGGACGAATCTGGTCACGATATTTTTTACAAGTATAGGGTTGACTTTGATTTACATCAAAAACTGTTCAACAGGCTTCCTGGACAGAAACTTTTCACAAGGTCAGGCAGTACATATCCTGTTGACGAGAGCGGAAACTCGATAAGCAACTACTATGACTCGAAAGATTTCCAACTGAATTCAGCGAAGACAAATCTTCCGAAAGATGCTACGCACACATTTCAGGAAATTGTTCGCATAATGTTCTGTGCAAACCAAGATTTGTTTGCACCGCTCAAAAACATAACGAGCGACAGTAACGCTTATCACGTTGATCCGGAAGATTCATTGGTAAAAGCGTTTAAGGGCAAGAAGATAACGAAAGTCCATATCAAGGCAGGTGCCACGAAGCAAGATAGCGAACATACGGATGTTCTCGCAATGAGAAGGGCGCGTGCGGTAAAGGACTTGCTCACGACTTTCGGAAACGTAAGCGAAGACGTGTTCGATGACTACGAGCCCGTTCCAAGTGCGGATTTGAAAGACAAGACGGATATCAACTCATTGGAGGCAAAACTCCAAAGGTTTGCTTCCGTCGATTTGTGGTACGACGACCCTGAGATTGTGAAACTTTCCGAGACGACTCATACGACGGAAGGCACTGTTACGGGAGAAGAGGCTACGGGTTGGCACTTGATTGAAAATAATGAAAACGAGGTACATTACGGGGACGATATAGAAGCGGCGGTGCACATTGAGAGTATGCCGGTTGCTTCGTCGAAAGTGAAAGAGCCCGAGATTGCGAGGTACGAAACGGAAGCGGAGTATTTCAAGAACATAGAACTCACGGCGCCGTTTGTGTACAAGAGCATTATCGAGAAGTTCAAGTATTTCAACCCTGCGTTCCATTCAATGTCTCCAGAAGGGTTCAATGCAAGGCTTACGTTCCTTCAGCAGTGCACAAGGCAGGGGCATACGATTTCAGCGACTGACTTGTCTTATGCAAAGACGGCTGGCAACCTCGCATTTGGCAGAATGCCTGTTTGTGTGTTGAGGATTGGCGATTTTATCAACACCAAGATTATCATAAACAGCATGAGCATAACCTACGGTGCTAACGGAAATCCTCAGTGGGATTTGAACCCTGAGGGTATAGGCGTGCAGCCTATGTATGCAAAGGTTCAACTCGGCATCGTGATTATCGGCGGGCAGTCTCTCGAAGGGCCAATCAACAGGCTTCAGAATGCGGTATCGTTCAACTACTATGCGAATACCGGCGTTTACGACAACCGTTCGGACAGGATTGGTATGGCTACGGAAAAGAGAGTTTTCAGTGGAGACGGAGAATATGTGCGTGAGGAAACGGTTGAGACGAGCGGTGACAAGTTGAAAGTATGGGACGAGTCCGAATACGAGTACACGAAGACCGTTTACAACAATATTTGGACACCTTATCCAAACCTTAGGGTGAAGGACGATTACAACAACGATATCGCTTCATATAACGAGTATAAGGCTAAGGGCGGTTCAAGCGGAGTGGAAAAAGATGAGAACGGAAGGTACCGTCTAAAACAGTAACGAAAATGGCATACGACAGATACAAGGCTTTCAGGACGGACGGAAAGGTTTTTATACCTCCGTTCGTCAAAATAGTTCCGAAATCGACAGATTTCTTTGAGGAGTACCATCGTGGGGTGACGAGGCTTGATCTTGTTTCCTACGATTACTATGGTGATCCGGGATATGATTGGCTTATCCTCATGGCGAATCCGGAACTCGGAAATCTCGAATTCGAGATACCGGACGGTGCCCTTGTGAGGATACCGTACCCGTTGGCTATGACGCTCGAGAACTACAACGAACAGATTGAAAAATTTTACACATTATACGGCATAGACAGTTAACGCAATGAGTAAATCAGGTGATGCGGTAAAGGTTAAAAACAAGATTTTGTACATAGAGCCGAATGATTTGCCGGCTTTCTTGGGTGCGAAATCAGCAAACGGACAACCTCTGGATAACATAACTTGGAATCCGGACGACTTGAACATATCCGTTGACTTGCAGGTTGTTATACCTTCCCGCCAATACAATCCGTCTGAGTTGAAAGAGTATGGGGAGTTCACTTTCAACGACGCAAAATATCAGTCAATCCTTTCAGGTGTAAAACTGTCTAAAACAGACAGTTATCTCACCGATGATTGGACGGTTATGAGTTATCAGGAGATAAAGAATAACCGTGCCGGCTCAAAAGAAATGCTCGGCATAAACTCAATCAAGATTTCATTCGACTCCCACATGTACCCACGCGTCACAATGAACTTTACTGACGTGAGGGGCAGTGCCCTTATGCAACCTCAGGAGCAGAGGGTGCTCGATTTGAACTCTTCTTCAAGGGAGGGCACAACCGAAGCGACAAGGAATTTCTTCGCATCGATATTCAAGTTCCCGTATCCGAGGTTTCTTCTCAGCGTCAAGGGAATTTACGGAACCTGCGTGACTTTTGTACTGTCCGTTGAAGAATTTAAGACACAGTTCAGCTCTGAAACGGGTAATTTCGACGTGGTTATAACGTTCATTGGCAATATGTACGGACTTTACACTGATATTCCGATGAACTACCTGTTGGTTGCCCCGTATATCGGCTCGAAAAGCGGCGGTTTTACTAAAAACGAGTATTGGCTCAAGCAAACGGAGAACGGAGGTGCTTTCCATTACAACGAAAACAACACCGAAGGTGCGCCGATAGACACATTCCTCGAATTTTACAGCAAGTATCACATGTCTTTGGAGAGCGGTGATATCTCAATGGCTTATGGAGAGAACATCAGGGAGATTTCAATGAACGAGAGGGAGGTTTCGTTCCTCACGGGAAGCGAAGGTGTGCTCGAAATGTTCGAATGTATGGCAACATACGGGGAACCTGACGTAAAAACAGCGAATGGGTATGCCCTGGACACGGACGACAGGCTCTCAACCAACGTTATTTTTTACGATGACACGGGCGTTACGTACGTTATATATCCAACTGAGTTCGTAAACAAGTTCAGTGACGCAGTTGCAGCCTATGTAAAGGAATATCCGGACGGGTTTTTCTCAAAAGGCACTTATTATAGGAATGTTACGCCGATTTATAGCGGAAAAACGCACCAATTTCAGGTAAATCCCGTGAATTTTGATGCGGATATCATTACCGATGGACTCACTAAGGCAGATTCCAAACTACTGAAGTCGATTAAGGAAGAGAATAAGGACGATTTCAAGAGGGCGTTCGTTTACGGGGGCGATTTCAAGAAGGATATTGAAACATATTGTGCTTCTTTGAGGTCAGAGAATGACGATAAAATGAAAGGTGCGTCAGAAGAGGTGCGTGATCATTTCAAAATGCTCTTTGGATTCTCATTTACGATTGAAAATGTAATGAGAATGCTTTTTGCACACCTCGATACCTTCATTCACTGCTTCTATGCGTCCGTCGGTGCTATAAAAGGCACCAGAACGCTTGGTTCCCTCGGCGGTTTCCCGAAAAATCTAACCGATATCGAGTCATCTTCCGAGTCTATGGCTCACGTTCCTCCATATACAGGATTTTTCAAGGATAAAAACGACGGAACTACCGAGCGTATGTACCCAGGCGACGAAACGAAGTACACCGCGTTGACTCAGATTGAAGAAGTCAAGTTCGTTGAGTCAATCCTCAACGGAATTTCCTCAATGTCTGAGTGGCAGGAAGACTATTTAACGCCCAAAGATGAAGAAATGGACTTCGAAGACGTCGATGGCGGTATGGAAGTCAGTTTTTCGCCTGCGATGCTGTCAGATATCTTCTATGAAGGCACAAATCCATACGACAGTCTGTATAACGAGAACCTGTATCCGGCTGATTTGATATATTACCTGATTTGCAGGATATATTTGTACAATATAATGAAGGGAAGGGCTGGTTCAGCCGAAAAATTCGCTGAAATAGAGGCGGATAACTTCATAAACAGCCGTTCTTTCGAACTGTTCAAGAACAAATCCGGGTTCAAGTCCTTTATTGAGGATTCAAGCACGAACTTGAGGAATTTTTCTGAAACGGGAATGTATAACCTGTGTCCGGAAAAGGTATGGAACCCGTTCTCGTTCAAAACCGCTCCGATTTTCAAGATAAACAGGGACGGGACGAAGTTTACCGTGGTGAACAGGAACAATGATGACATCCCGCTCGTTTTCAACGGTTGTAAGGAGCCGAACACTGACATTACGTCGAAAAAGACGGAAGGACTTACGCTTTTCAAGTATTCGGAAAGCGATGTCCTATCATTTAAGGACGCATACAAGGATACTACGGGAAAAGATGCGTTCGTGTTGGACGAAAATTACGGTTTGAAGTTCTTTATTGGCATTACTGAGAATACAGGCAAACTTTTGGCGTCGCCGGTTATCCCGCTGTCTTATAGAAAGTCAACTTCAGGAGGCTATTACTATTACCCCGTGTTTGAAGAAGATGCAAAGAAGAAAAAAGCAAGCGTAAGGGTAATACACAGAGATTTTGATTACTTCAAAAAAGCAGAGATTAACAGAAGATCAGAATCCGGCGAGGCTGAAAAGGTTGCGTACGATTCTTTCGACGCTTTGCTGAAAGATGCAGAAGATAGTGCGTTGTGGGTGCCTATTATTCCATACAACCACGGAACGGAGGTGAAGAACCTTCTCGTAAACTATTCCGGCAGGCTTAATAACCCTGTAACGGCCGAATATGGCGGTTCATATTGCAATGCCGCCCTGTCTTTCTTGTCCGGACTGTTCCACGGAGAAGATCCTGAGAACGGAAAGAAACTGTTCAGGAATTTTTTCAATATGAACATAAAAAACAACACTGATTTTGCGGCAAAAGTCATGAAACCGGCGTTGTTGTATGTTTGCGGTGTGGCTTACGCTACGACGCTCGAGTCCAAAATGGATAAGTTAAGAGTTGACTTAGTAGACAGGATAGAGAGCGTAGGAGATGCTTACGCTGATAGTCCGTGCGGAATTATTGAAGCCAACTATTCCGAAGACAAGAGAAAGAGTATGGCTGCTTATTTCGAGGACTGGGCCAACAACGAGTTCAAGGCAAACATATCCGACCCGATACGTGGATATGGACAGGAGGAAAATTGGGGAATATACACAACATTCCTGTCAAGCGGATGGACGGTTGAATTCCAAAATGAAAAGGGAAAAAAGACGGATATAGAGGTTGCCAAACCGGGAACTTCCGTTCAGAAATACATCATTTCCCTATACAGGCAGTTCGAGATACCGTTCTTCCTGAGTGGGGTGAACAGTGGAAACACGCAGCAGGCAGTTGACTACAAGGCGATATCCAAGTTTTTCAATATAGTTTACGATAACCTTTCCGACACGGAAGAAGAGGAAGGGACGACGTACACTCCCGGTGACATCGAGGTTAACATCGAGTTCAACGAAGATAACAAGAACGCAATTTATTACACGCTCAAAAACCTGTATGACAGGTGGCTGTCAATGCAGACGTCTGAGGATTTCAGGTTGTACAGCGTAGCCGAGGAAGCGAGGAACAAGAAGGAGAAGATGACTAACGGCGGAAGGATTGCGAGCGACAGGTCAGAGTTCTCAAACTTCATATATGTCGACAGTTTCTACAACGACATAAGCAAGAAGTTCCTCGTGAACCCTGAGAAGGTGTTCAAACTTCTCGGAGACCATTTCGATGGAACGGTATCTTACAACATACTCGAATTTATCGGAAGAATTTGCCAAGACAACAAACTGTTGTTCAGGTGCCTGCCTGTTTACAGCAACGTCTATTCGAAAGATACGTTCGGAGAGATTTTCACGCCACACTCCCTGTATGACGGTTCTTCAAGAACAGGGCGAAGGATTGGGAATACGTACATGATTATGTACACGTACGAACCTTCTCACTTCTTGGATATCGAACAGGACAAGTCAGATGGTGTGAACTACGGAAACGATTCGTTCGATATAGCCGATTCGTTCGGAGACCCGACACAGGAGGCGTGCAACATCATGCGAAAGGACGAGCGTGCTGGTGAGACAAGTTATTCGGTGTGTGCCTTTGGCGTTACTGCAGGTAAACAGAACCAATCATACTTTTCGAAAATAAATGTTGGAATGGATAACCCTCGTGTTACCGATTTCGCTATCATGAATAAGTTCCAACTTGCGGATATGTCCAAGAGGGGAGCGACGGCGAACGGCGTGGGTATCGGACAGGATCTTTACTCAGTGTATTCCAACCGTTCTTATGACTGTTCGGTTGAAATGCTTGGTTGTGCCAACATAATGCCAATGATGTATTTCCAATTGAACAATGTTCCTATGTTCAAGGGGACGTATATGATTACGAAGGTAGAGCACGACATACAGAACAATACAATGACGACGCGTTTCACGGGAACGAGGATGCCGAAGAGGTACATTCCGATTGTCGACAATGTATTTAATGTAGATGCACTAAAGGCTTCTATCAACAGGATGGCAAGTTCAGATATGAATATGGTTTACACAGTCGGACAGGTGAACATAACGGTAAACCCGTTTGACGAAACGACTAGTTTCATTACGTACAGTAATGCTCAGGCTGCACAGTTCAATGGGCAGAATACGTCGTTCCCTAAGGGTAAGGTGTTCTATCCTGCAGCGGCTGCTGAGCAGATGCATTACATAATGCACTATTCAAAAGCTGACGGTACCACAGGAAATATAGTCCCGTTCGGAAACACATACAATTCAAAGGGATTGTATTTTGGCGGTTCGAAGCATGTATGTGCAACCGCAGTTCAAACTTTCCTTTTTGCCGGCTTCAACGGCTGTTATAAGACGAATAACGTGGTTGATGCAGTAGCCCTCAATACACTACGATACAACGCCGGATTTAACGGTTGCAACGGATATAAGATGTATGAGTGCCTGGCCAAGTATGGTTTCAGACTTGTTGGGGATAAGGAAACAATTGAAAACGGCACATATAAGCCGAGAATTGGAGACGTGTGCTGTATGAATTACGGCGAGTTGGGACACGTATGTATGTACACGGAAGAAACGGGCAGGTGGATTTCCGATTTTGATCAGAACGACTGGTGGGTGTACAGCAGTAAAAAGAGCAAGAGTTCTCTTGGTAGAGTTGATGCGTTGTTCTATCGTTTCGGAGGCCAGATAAGCACTGAAAAGAAATACTATCCAAAATCTTAGTATATTTACTCGGCAAAGTTTTCAAAATTGCCGAGTTTTTTATGTTCCTTGCGAGAATAGTAACCACATCTAAATCGTTGGACGTTCCTTTTTACATAGAGGTTACGCCCAATTTCAATGATGATGGCCTCAGGACGCTCGTGATAGGAAAGAAGCGGGCGGTTGAACTGTTCGGCGCGGAAAACATACACGTACTTGACAGGGATATCAACGAACACGTTTCTTGGACGTATGCAAAGAACGAACGCAGGGCTGAGTACGAGGAAGATTTGCAGAAATTCGTAAGTTCAGTGACAAAGAAACTCGTATCGAGTGTCAAATACTATTTTGTAAATATTTTCACCGAAAAATATTCGTTTCTCAAAAAACTTATAAAATGGGTTGATGGGAAAGCGGACAAATCGGTGTATATCACGGACAATCATATCTACATTTACGGTGGCAAGGACGTAATCGGGCTTTCTACTTCCGATTTCGAGTATGCCGGTATAGACTCAGACAAGGTTGTGAGGAAAATAAAAGATAACCCTCATAACTTCGTGTTCAGCGAAGACGGTTTTATGGACGAAAAACTACGAAAATCCGTCTTGAACAACAACATAGTGCTTCCCTATATCCATTTCATAAGCCGTTAATTTATCGTTTTTTTGGTTTTTGTAAGTATTTATACAATAAACTAGAAAAACGATGTTTGTTTTCAAGAAAAGCAAGTGTTCTTCAAGGCCGAGGCTTCCTCTTCCAAAGGTTGAAGTCAAAGTCAGCGAGGAGAAACCCGAAATCGTAAAGAAGGCCGCCCCGAAAAAGCAGAAGGCGGTTCCTGCTCCTGCGGTCGAGGAAGTTAACGAAGAAAAAAATATTGTCACCGATGATGGACGGAAATAACATGAGAAATGCCGAGGAACTTGTCGGCAAACTCAACACACAGAAAGTAAAATACGTCAAGAAAGACAAAGGTCTTATCGAGAGAAGCAAGAAGGAAGAGAATATCATTCTCACCGAAGATAACAGGCAAATACTTTTCGGATAATATGACAAGGGAAGAGCAAATGTTCGAAGACGTTAAGAAGCGTCTTAACATGATATGCGAGTACGACGTCAAGAGAGGGCTCAATGAGTTCGTCGTAATGCCCGGTACCGTTGAGGAAGCGGGTGATGACGAAGATCCTAACGCAGCCCCAGGCGGCGACCCTTCCGCTATGGGTGGTGCACCCGCACCGGCCGGTGACCCTAACGCAATGGGTGGAGACCCGAATGCGATGGGTGGAGACCCTAACGCTATGGGTGCTGATCCAAATGCAATGGGCGGCGACCCTAACGCAATGGGCGGAGACCCGAATGCGATGGGTGGCGACCCTAATGCTATGGGCGGTGCCGATCCTAACGCAGGCGGAGAAGGCGAAGCACAGACTCCTGAGGGATTCAACCCTATGGATATGGGCGGCGACCCTAACGCAATGGGCGGCGGAGATATGCAGCAGCCGGGCGACGAGGTACTTGACGTAACCGAACTCACCGACAAGCAGGACGATATCGAGGGAGAAATCAAGGAAGTCGGCGGTAAGTTCGACGAAGTTCTCAAGGCTATCGGCTCATTCGAGGAACTTCTGCGTTCAAACGATGAGAAGATTGAAAACCTTAAGGCTGAAATCGAGCGTCGCAATCCTACGCAGATTGAAAAACTCGGGCTCCAAAAGGAAAAATCATATCCTTTCAGCGTTTCTCCTGACGAATATTGGAAAGACAAGGAAGCTACTTCCAATTACTCGACAGAGCCTGACAACAACGGCGTAGAACAGGGACAGTACGTAATCACGGCAAAGGACGTAGACGGGGATACGAATTGGAAAGCGATTGCCGATTCACTTGATGACAAGGGTTTCCTCTACAACCAGACGCTTGACAAACTACTGAAATTTTAATCAACAGAAACGTTGAAAAAACCGACAGAATGAGCCTTTTACGGGCTCATTTTTGTATTTATAGATGTCAATTTGATTAGAAGATTTTTTGTATATTTAGGGTACAAAATTTAATAAACAAGTTTTAATTTTATAAAAGATGAGCAACTACAGAAGGAACATCACCCCCGAGGTGATGGACGAAGAGTCGGAAAGAAGGAGACCAAGTAACTCAAAATTCGACGCCAAGAATTATCTCAATGTGAAACTCGCAGACGGCGAGAACGAGAAGACACTTCGCATTCGTCTTCTCCCCGTAGACAAGAATACGGATTCACCTTTCAAGACAATTTACATGCACCAAATCAAGGTTTCACCCGAGCTGTCAAAGAGCGGTTGGAAGTCCTATGTGTGTCTGAAGCACACCGAGGATATTGACCACGACGCTCTCGGGTATGACTGCCCGTTCTGTGAAATGAACAAGGAAGCCTACGATAAAAAGGAAGAGGCGAAGAAGAACCATGATGAGATTGAGGAAAAGAGATGGAAGGAAATCTCTCTCCAAAACAGGCATCAGGAAGTGTGCGTAATGCGTTGTATCGAACGCGGTGCCGAAGACGACGGCCCGAAGTTTATCAAGACCAATGTCAGAAGCGATAAAAAAGATTTGAAGAGCCTCATTATCGAACTCTACAAACTCAAGAAGCAGGAGAGTATCGACGAGGCGATGGAAGACAACGACGGCGTTCTTCCGAAGGGATTTGTCCCTGAGAATATTCTTGATCTTGACACAGGGCGAGACCTTATGCTCACGATTTCCCGTGTTTTCGATAAGGAAGGCAAGCCCACGAACAAGACAAGCATTTCCGTAGCACCTTACGGAAAGAGCAAGCCGGTATCCAAGTACGATGACGAACTTGACGAATGGCTCAATGACGACAAGGTTTGGAGTGATGTGTTCGTCGCGAAGCCGTATGACTACCTCTCAATCATTCTCGATGGCGAGGTTCCGTTCTACGATAAGACCAATGGAAAATGGGTGTCCAAGGGCCGTGTTCGTGACGAGGAAACCAAGAGGCAGATAGCCGAAGAGAACGAAGCCAGCGATAAGTACCGTCGTGCAAAGGAAAAGGCACTTCGTAGGGATCGTGAGTACGAAGAGGAGGACGAAGAGGAAGAGGAGCGTCCAAGGAAGAAGCGTCGCGACTACGATGACGACGATTACGACGAGCGTCCGAGAAAGCGTAGAAGGGACGACGATGACGAAGATTTGCCGTACTGATATGGCTAAACTCTATTTCTATCACGCACCAATGAACTCAGGTAAGAGTATGCTCCTGCTCGCAAAGGCTTACAACTTTGAAGAGCGGAGCATACCCTATCTTATTTTCAAGAGCGCAATAGACACCCGTGACGAGGGTGTTATCCATAGTCGCCCGCTCGGTGACAAACCGTGTCTCATAATCAGGAAAGATGAGTTGTTCAGCGAAAAGTTCGACTGCTACAATACCGACGTGAAATGGATTCTCGTCGATGAGGCACAGTTTCTTACTGCAGCACAGGTGGACGACCTTTCGGATTTGGTGGATTACGCAGGCATCAACGTAATATGCTATGGGCTCAGAACCGATTTCCAAACCCATCTCTTTGAAGGAAGTAAGCGTCTTTTCGAGATAGCCGACAGCATCGAAGAAATAAAATCTCAATGCGATTGTGGAAAAAAGAATATATTTAACGCACGTATCGACAAGGATGGGCACGTTGTCACGGAAGGTGAACAGATTGAGGTTGGTGCTGAGGACAGGTACAAATCAATGTGCCGTAGATGCTATAAAGATTCCGTGAAGTAACAATGTCAGACATACCAAAACCATATATGCCTAAATTTTATGTTGGCGAAAAAACATGGAAAGTCCTTAAAAAGACACTCGACAACATAGCAAAAGAAGAGCAAAAGAAAAAAGACAAGAAATAAATATGGCTAACAAACAACCATTAAAGAAAAAGGAAGTTCCTTCATTCAGCGTGAAGGATTTCAAGAAGAATTTCCTCGGTGAGAAGGTGGCTAAGGTTGCCGATAAGGAACTCGAGTGGGTAGTAATGCCCAAGGCGTTCCAAGAGGCGACTAAACTGCCTGGATTCCCTATGGGAAGGACGAGCGTTGTCAGGGGTTGGACTAACACAGGCAAGTCAACGCTCAAGAACCTTGCAATAGCCGCCGCAATGAGGCAGGGAATACTGCCGGTTATCTTTGAGACGGAGGGCAACTTCGATTTCCAATATGCAAAAGACTGCGGAATGAATATCGAGCCTGTTTATGGAGAGGATCCTGAGACGGGAGAAGAGGGCATCATCGATTGGGAGGGCGACTACGTGTTGTTCACCACGACGAAGATGTGCGAGTTCTGCGGTGATATGGACTATTCCAAGGGCGAGAAGGTGAAAACAAAGCGTGATGTCGCCGTTATCGAAGATATCGGATACATTATCAACACCTTCCTTGACGAACAGCATAACGGAAATATCCCTATGCCAATTCTTTTCATTTGGGACTCCATCGGAAGTATCCAATCTTGGAAGTCCTATACGTCCAAGAGCGGAAACAATATGTTCGATGCCGGTGCTATCAACGTCACGTTCAAGCCCATTTTCGCCCGCATTGCAGCCTCGAAGGAAGTTGGTGCCCCGTACACGAACGGAATGATTGCCATCAACAAGATTTGGAAGGACAGTCAGAACAGTATGGGTGGTGCCGTGTCGATTGCAAACAGTGGCGGTGAGGCATTCAAGTACGGTTGTCGTCTTGGTATCCATGTTGGCGGTGTGGCAACTCCCGGTACCAAGAAGTTGAAGGCTACCGTCAAGGGTAACGAAACCGAGTATGGTACTGTCACGAAAATTTCCGTGTATAAGAACCAACTCCCGACCCCTTACAACGTGACTTATAGCGGAACAATGTGCTGCGTCCATAACGGAATTATCACCGAAGAAGATGTGGCTGACTACAAGAAGGCAGAACTTCCAAAACTGCTTGCAATGAAAGTCGGTGACGGTCAGAAGATAAATGTGAGCGATATTTCGTTCTCAGAAGTAGGAAAGGTATCTGACGAAGTTGTACCTGTTGAGTAAATAGCAATGCCTGAAACGGTAAAAACCAAAAAATACGTCCTCGTTTGCGGGGATTGCATAGAAAAAATGGCGGAGATGAAGCCCGGTTCAGTTGATCTGACGGTTACATCCCCGCCCTATGACGATCTCCGTACTTACGAAGACGCATGCGAGTGGAATTTCGAGGTATTCAAGAAAGTCGCTCAAGAACTGTACCGTATAACGAAGCCCGGCGGCGTCGTTGTGTGGGTAGTCGGAGACTCCACGATTAAGGGAAGTGAATCCGGCACCTCTTTCCGTCAGGCACTGTACTTCAAGGAAATCGGGTTCAATATCCACGACACTATGATTTGGAACAAGGGCAGTTTCGCCTTCCCGTCAAAGAACTGCTATCACCAAGTGTTCGAATATATGTTCGTGTTTTCCAAGGGTAAGCCCAACACAATGAATTTCATTATGGA
>JAGCWQ010000129.1 GCA_017961765.1 Paludibacteraceae bacterium
GCGCGACGATGGCGTGAGTTACGGCGACTATTTGGAGCAAATCACCTATCTGCTCTTCCTGAAGATGGCCGACGTGATGAACAAACTGCCTTACAACAAAGGTCTGAAATTTCCACACTTGAAGGATGCCGAAGGAAAGGAAATCCCTGATGGCGAAATGTGCGATTGGGAAACCCTGACAAGCAAGCGTGGCGCCGAATTGGAGGCCTACTACGTGCAGATGCTTCGCAGCCTTGCCACCGACAAAGGAATGTTGGGGCAGATTTACACCAAGAGCCAGAACAAGATTCAGGACCCTGCCAAACTGTTGCGCGTCATTGAGATGATTAACCGTGAGAATTGGTCACTGATGGGTTCCGATGTGAAAGGCAAGATTTACGAAGGGCTTTTGGAGAAGAACGCCGAAGATACCAAGAGCGGTGCAGGCCAGTACTTTACGCCACGTGCGTTGATACGTGCCATGGTGGCGTGCGTGCGTCCGAAGCCCGAAAAGACCATCATCGACCCTGCCTGCGGAACGGGAGGTTTCTTCCTTGCCGCCTACGACCACATTGCTGGTCAGCCGCTCAACAAAGACCAGAAACTGTTTCTGAAAAAAAAGACATTCTTCGGCAACGAGATTGTGGCCAACACACGCCGTCTGTGCCTGATGAACCTTTATCTGCACAACATCGGAGAGCTCGACAGCGAGGACTTCATTTCGCCTAACGATGCCCTTGTGTCCGACACAGGCAACCGCTACGACTATGTGCTCACCAATCCGCCTTTCGGCAAAAAGAGCAGCATAACCATTACCAACGAGGACGGCGAGGTGGAGAAAGAGGATTTGAGCTGCAACCGTCAGGATTTTTGGGAGACCACGTCCAACAAGCAGTTGAATTTCCTTCAGCATATCAAGACCTTGCTGAAAATCAACGGTCAGGCGGCGGTCGTCCTGCCCGACAATGTGCTGTTCGAAGGCGGTGCGGGCGAGGAAATCCGCAAGCAGCTGATGAAAACCACCGAGTTGCATACCATTCTGCGTCTGCCGACGGGAATCTTCTACGCCAACGGCGTGAAAGCCAATGTTTTGTTCTTCGATAACCGTCCAGCCAGCAAGGAAGTGCAGACCAAGGACATTTGGATTTACGACTACCGCACCAACATTCATCACACGCTCAAGAAGTCGCCACTCACGTTCGAGGATTTGGCTGATTTCATTAAGTGCTACAATCCAGAAAACCGCAACCTGCGTACTGAAACGTGGAGCGAGTCGAATCCCGAAGGCCGTTGGCGCAAGTTCACCTACGACGAGATAATCGCCCGCGACAAAACCAATCTCGACATTTTTTGGATAAAGGACAAGAGCCTGACCGACCTTGACAATCTTCCCGACCCCGACGAACTTGCCACCGACATTATCACTAATTTGGAGGCAGGAATTGCCTGTTTCCGTCAAGTTTTGCAGAATGTGAATGGGTAGGGTAGATGGGATTAGAGGTTGCTGCTTTTCAGTATTCCCTCCACCTTTTCGATAATCATCTCAGGCGTGATTTGTCCCATGCAGGCATAGTCTTTGCTGAGGCAAGGTTTGTTTCCGTAGATGGAGCAAGGACGGCATGGGAGGTCTATTTGGATGGCGTCTTCCGATTTCTGTCCGTAGCCGAAGAAGCCGGCATAAGGGTGGGTCGCTCCCCAAATGGAAAGGACGCGGGTTCCGACGAGGGAGGCCAAATGCATGTTGGAGGAGTCCATCGAAATTAGGAGGTCTGAATTTCCGATGATGGACAACTCCTTCTTCAGCGAGAATTTCCCTGCGATGGAGACCACGTTTTTATATCGTGTTTCCCAACTCTCCAAGGTCTCTTTCTCTTGTTTGCCTCCACCGAAGAGGAGTATTTTGCAGTTGCCCTCTTCCGAGAAATGTTCCACTACCTTCTCCATCTGCTCCAAAGGATATATCTTGCCCTTGTGCTGTGCAAATGGTGCGATGGCAAGCCATTTCAACTCTTTTTTGCCGATGACGGAGGTGATCTCGTCTGTCAATTCGAGTTGTTTTTGTGTGTAGTTGATGGGAACTTCGTATCCTGCCGAGAGGAAAACATCACGGTAGCGTTCTATGCTGCTCTTGAGTTGCTTTTTTACTTTGTTTTTGGAACGGGTGAGTGCCTTTTTTTCAGGGCGGCCCTTCTGGATGACATGGCAAGGAATCCCTTTCAGTTCGAAGAGTGCACGTAGCACCTTGCTTCGTAGCACGTCATGCAGGTCGATGACCAAGTCGTAACGTTTGTGTGCAGTGAGGGCTTTATATAGTTTGATGATGCCCAAGAAACCTTTGTAATCCTTTTTCGTGTCGGCACCGTAGATCTCGATGTTCTCTTGTTCGGGAAACATGTCCGCAAAGCGGGGATTTGTCAGTACGGTGGTTTGTATGTCGGGGTGTTGGTTGGCAAACGAACTGATGACAGGAACTGTCATGGCCACGTCGCCCATCGCCGACATTCGGATTACGAGAATGTTCATGGCTCTGTCAAGCTTTTTTTCCGTAAAGGACAGGGTTCAAGTTGGGGTCGTTGTACATCTTCATCTGTTTGTACACCTTCATGTAGCGGTCCCCATTCTCGATGTCAGTGAGAAGTTGGTCGATGGCTGAGGAGAGATCCTTTCGTTGTTCGAGCAGAACGTCCAATTTTTTACCGCAGGCCGTCTTATGGTTTCCGTCCACGTCGGTTCTCTCAACCTCTTGTCTCATGTGGTAGATCTTGAGGGCGAGGATAGAAAGACGGTCGATAGTCCAAGCCGGGCTCTCGGTGTTGATCACTGCCGTGCTTTTCACCTTTATGCCTTGATATTTCTCCCAAAAGTAACTGTCGATTCTCTCTACCAAGTCCGTGCGGTCCTGATTGGATTTATCGATGCGCCTCTTGATGGCGAGCGCCTCGACTGGGTCAATCTCAGGGTTACGGATAATATCCTCCAAATGCCATTGAACGGTGTCGATCCAATTCTTGAGGTATAGCACATTCTCAATCGTTTGTGGCTTGAAAGGATTGACTATCGGAGTGTCAACGTTGTCGTTCTTGTGGTAGTCGATAACTACGTCATCAAAAATCTTATTTGCGTTTTCGCTAAAAGTCATAATCGTTACTTTTGGTTCGGTTGGTCTGCCCGTTTGTCTTGCCAACTTTCAATGTTTGTCTGCAAATTTACGTCTTTGTTTTGAAAGTATTGCAAAACGTGGGTTAAAAAGTCTTGTTTCTATTCTTTGTCGATGCTTGTTTTCTTGTTTTTTCTTGAGTTGGAGGGATGGAAAAAGTTTTGGATTCTCTTTTAATTGATTTATTTTTGCGTCGAGGGTCGCCTTTGCAGACTTTCTATCTTGCTATTAAAATGCTTATTTTATGGGAGAATGTAAAATAACTTGTAGGATTTTTTTGTGGAAGCTTTTTCTTTTGATGGGCATTGCTTTTAGTAATTACATTGCTTTTTGGGGAGGAGAGAATGATTCGGAAATCCTTGAATGTCTGCATGGATTTTCTTCGTCTCGTTTCTTCGTTTTTGTGGCGGTGAATGTTATATGGGTGCTTCTTGCGTTGATGTGGAGTTTTTTGTGTAGGAATCTGACGGAAAAAAGGAGGCTTTCTTTGGGAGTGCTGGCATTTATATACGCACCTGCAACCCTCTTTTGTGTCTGGAATCTCACTTGGGACGTCTCTCTACTTATCTTGTTGGTGGGGATTCCTCTGACTCTGTTGTTTTTGCTTATTCGCATGGAGACTGGTTTTTAGAGATCAAAAAATTTAAAATTCGCTAATATGAAAAATTATTACAAAATAGTTTATCCTTCAGGAGATTTGAGGGCAATTTCCTATTACCTTACTTGTATGGGAATGACTCTTACTTTCAGTGGTTATACTTGTTATTGGGTAAATGAATCAGTACAGAATGGAGTCAAGAAGCGTGAAAGGGTTCCAGGTTCCATAGAAGAAGGAAATTCGCTTTATGTGGAAACACGTCTTGGCAGAAATGTGATGGATGCCTATATCTCTACTAATTCATCCAATCAGCTGGAGGTGGAATGTTTCTATAATGGTTGGACGCGTTTTTTTATCATTTTCCCTCCTTTGATTTTATTGCTAGCCGTTGTATTGGGTTCTGGCGGTAACCCTGGCGAAGATTTATGGCCCGTTCTGAAAGCATTGTTGATAATGCTTTTGGCGCTGAAATTGATGGTGCATTTGTTTTTTTTGAGAGATAAGCATAAGTTGATGAAAGACTTAGAGAATTTTCTAAAGGAAAAGCCTCTTCGAACGGTCTCTTCTTGGAAGTTGAGGCTATGAATGGATTTTTTTAGGCTAAGGATTAAGTTTTGCTTTATGTGCAATTGTTATAGAACGGTTTATCCTTCAGGGGATTTGAACGCTATTTATGATTATTTAGTTAACCTCCAAAAAGAAACCTTTTTTGGAGGAAAGGAGCATTGCTATGCTTGCTATCGGGATTTTGTTGACGGTAAATCTGACAAGAAGAGCATGGATTTTCTTCGTTTGAACTTTCGTACCTCTTTTTTCGATGGAAGAATGAAGGATTCGATAAGTTTCCGAATTTTCATCGACTCGTCTAAACAGCTTGTCGTGGATGGCTTTTATAGCATTTATTGGGATGTCTTCTTTTTGTTGATGTTTTTGTCCTTTCTTTTTCTTCTGTACCCATCTGAACCACTTCCCGTTTCTGTGGGAGGTTCCTTATTTTCCTACCTTCTTGTTAAGGCGCTCCAAAGTGGCTCCCTTTATTATTATTGTTGGCGGTTTAAGAGGGACTTGGAGAAATTCATAAAAGAAGATTCTGTCCGTTTTTCGTGTAAATGGAAATTTTGAGGGATGACTCATGACCATTACGTTTGAAATTTGATTTATATGAACTTTATGTGGAATTATTATAAGACAGTTTATCCTTCGGGGAATGTGGAGGTAATTGCCGATTATTTTGACAACCTCCAAGAGAATTCTTTTTGGGGAAGAAAGCGGAATCGCTATGCGTGTTATTGGGATACGGATGCTTACAATCGGCCCGTGGAGGCGAAAGGAAAAATTCTTCGATTCTCTTTCAATTGTCGGTCGGAGTCGCAGCGGGCGATGGATGTCCGTGTTTTCAATGATTTGTCCGGCCAATTGGTTGTGGAATGTTTCCATTCGGAAATGGTTCGCCTTATGGTGGCGCTTGCCTTGCTGGGCCCCACGCTTTTATGTGTTTTTGTCGTGTTGTTTTGCCATCCAGAAGGTGGATTCCCTTTCCTTTTTGATTTGTTGGCCACATCGATCTTCTTTCTTTTTATGAAGTTGACTGTGCATCTCGTTTTTCGGATGAGCTATTCCGACTTTAAACAGGACTTGGATAAAATTCTAAAGAAGGAGAAACCTATCCAATCGGTCTCTAAGTGGAAATGGAAATTTTGAATCGACGGTTAGGTTGAAAGCCTGCATTGGAGGCTGGTGGCGTGATTTTGGGGAACATTGTTTGTTGACGGAAGACAGAAATGTGGGTGACGGACGGAGATGTGCCTATTTTCCAAACCTATAATTATTTGCTTTTGGGAAAAAATCGTATTTTTGCAAATTGGATGGTGTAAACCGTTGTTGAATATGAATTCTTAAAATCTTTGTGATGGCACAGAAATTATGGGATAAAGGAAAGGCAACAGATGCTGAAATTGAGAAGTTTACGGTTGGAAGAGACCGTGAGATGGATGTCTATTTGGCAAAGTATGACGTGTTGGGTTCCATGGCTCACATAACCATGCTGAATACGATAGACCTTATCGGAGACGATGAATTGCCCGTTCTTTTGGCTGAATTGAAGAAGATATATGCCTTGGCGGACAAAGGTGAGTTCGTCATCGAAGAGGGTGTGGAGGATGTCCATTCCCAAGTGGAGTTGATGTTGACGAGGAGTTTGGGTGATTTGGGTAAGAAAATCCACAGCGGACGTTCCCGCAACGACCAAGTCTTGTTGGACATGAAGTTGTTCACTCGCGACCAATTGAAGAATTTGGCGATGGATGTGAAACGCTTGTTCGATATCTTGATTGCTCAAAGTGAACGTTATAAAAACATCTTGATGCCTGGTTATACGCATTTGCAGATTGCGATGCCTTCCTCTTTCGGCTTGTGGTTCGGTGCCTATGCGGAGAGCTTGGCAGACGATTTGGAGGTGCTCCTCTCGGCTTGGAAGATAACGAACCGTAATCCTTTGGGCTCGGCTGCAGGCTATGGCTCTTCGTTCCCTTTGAATCGGCAGATGACGACGGATTTGTTGGGCTTCGATTCGATGGACTATAACGTAGTTTATGCCCAAATGGGTCGTGGAAAGATGGAACGTACGGTAGCATTTGCCATGGCGACCATTGCGGCGACTATCTCGAAGTTGGCTTTTGACGCATGTATGTTCACTTCCCAAAATTTCGGCTTCTTGAAGTTGCCTGACGAGTGTACGACCGGTTCGAGCATCATGCCTCATAAGAAAAATCCGGATGTCTTTGAATTGACTCGTGCTAAATGTAACAAGATTCAGACATTGCCACAGCAGATTATGATGATTATTAATAACTTGCCTTCCGGCTATTTCCGTGATTTGCAAATCATCAAGGAGATTTTCATCCCAGCTTTCGAAGAGTTGCGTGATTGTATCAAGATGACTTGCCATATCATGAGCGAGGTGAAGGTCAAGGAAGATATCTTGTCAGACAGCAAATACGACTTTATCTTCAGTGTGGAAGAGGTGAACCGCTTGGCGAAAGAGGGTATGCCTTTCCGTGATGCTTACAAGAAGGTGGGTCTGGAAATCGAGGCTGGGAAATTTGTGCCAAACAAGAATATTTCACATACGCACGAGGGTAGCATCGGTAATTTGTGCAACGACCGTATCTCCCTTTTGGCGGAGCATACTCTTGCAGGCTTCTCCTTTAATCGGGTGGATGAGGCTGTCAACCAATTGCTAGGGTAGGCGTAGAGACATCCTTCTTCGGAAGGACAGGTTTTGAAACAGAAACAAATTAAAAATGGAAGAAACAAAAAAAGTAATAGAGAAGATCATTGAGGGCATCCAAGAGAAAAAAGGCTCTAAGATTGTAGTGGTGGACATGTCTCAGTTGGAAAACTATGTTTGCCAATATTTCGTCATCTGCGAGGGAAAGTCCAACACGCATGTGGCGGCGATTGCCGACTCCATCAAGGATTATGTGCGTGAGCAGATCCGTGTGAAGCCTTTCGCTGTCGATGGAGTGATTAATTCTCAGTGGATTGCAATGGATTATGGAGAAATAATCGTCCATGTGTTCCAACCGGAGTATAGGCAATTCTATAACTTGGAGAGTTTGTGGGCAGATGCGGTTTTGACCGAAATCCCAGACTTGGATTAACTCGACCTAAAAACGAATTTATATGTTTGAAGAACAGAATAATGGCAATTCCCCTAAATCGCCCAAGAAGATCAAATTCAATGTCTATTGGGTGTACGGGATTTTGGCAATTACCATCATCGCCATTAACGTGATGAATGTGGGTGCACCACAAAAGGAGGTCACTTGGACCGAGTTCCGAACGTTGGTGGAGAAGGAGGCTGTCTCGGAAGTCACGGTAGTGGCGAACAAGAACATAGCCAATGTAAAGATTAAGGAGGGTCATTTGGGCGATGCCTATGGCTCTGATTCGACGAAGTATGTCGCCAATCCTGTGGTGCATGTCCAGATCCCGTCGGCTGAAAAGTTTACGGAGTCTATGGAGGAGTGGCAGAAGGGTAAGAAAACGAAGGCTTCCTATCGTTTTGAGGAGAGTCGTGACTATTTCGACTCGATTGTTTGGGGCTTCGGACCGATTATCCTTTTGGTGGCTATTTGGTTGTTCTTCATGCGTCGGATGTCGGGCGGCGCTGGTGCCGGTGGCGTGTTTAGCGTAGGAAAATCGCGTGCGCAACTTTTCGATAAGGGCTCCAGTGGCAATAAGGTGACATTTAAGGATGTGGCTGGCCTCTCAGGCGCAAAACAAGAGGTTCAGGAGATTGTGGAGTTCTTGAAGAATCCACAGAAATATACGGAATTGGGAGGAAAGATTCCGAAGGGGGCCTTGTTGGTAGGCCCTCCGGGAACGGGAAAGACCTTGTTGGCGAAGGCTGTTGCAGGTGAGGCGGATGTGCCGTTCTTCTCCATGTCGGGTTCCGACTTTGTGGAGATGTTCGTTGGCGTGGGTGCTTCGCGTGTGCGTGACTTGTTCCGTCAGGCGAAGGAGAAATCTCCTTGTATCGTTTTTATTGACGAGATAGATGCTGTCGGCCGTGCAAGAGGCACTCGTCCGAACATGGGTTCAAACGACGAGCGGGAGAATACGCTCAACCAATTGTTGACGGAAATGGACGGTTTCGGATCGAACAGCGGCGTCATCATATTGGCTGCGACCAACCGTGCGGATATCTTGGATAAGGCGTTGCTTCGTGCGGGTCGTTTCGACCGTCAGATTAGCGTCGATTTGCCTGATGTGCATGAACGTAAGGAGATTTTTGAAGTACATTTGCGTCCGCTTAAATTGGACGATTCGATTGATATTGATTTCCTTGCTCGCCAGACCCCTGGTTTTTCGGGAGCGGATATTGCCAATGTCTGCAACGAGGCTGCCTTGATTGCGGCGCGGAAGAGCAAGACGACGGTTCAGAAGCAGGACTTCTTGGATGCTGTTGATCGTATCATCGGTGGTTTGGAAAAGAAAAATAAGATTATCACTCGGGAGGAGAAGCGCTCTATCGCTTACCATGAGGCGGGTCATGCCACGATTAGTTGGATGTTGCGTTATGCCAATCCTTTGGTCAAGGTGACGATTGTCCCTCGTGGGAAGGCATTGGGTGCCGCTTGGTACTTGCCGGAGGAGCGTCAACTTACGACGAAGGAGCAGTTGCTGGATGAGATGTGTGCTACTTTGGGAGGCCGTGCTGCCGAGGATCTCGTCTTCGGACGTGTCTCTACGGGAGCGATGAACGACTTGGAGCGTACTACCAAACAGGCTTATGCCATGATTGCCTATTTCGGTATGAGTGACAAGCTGAAAAATATATGCTACTACGATTCGACGGGTTCGGCTGAATTCTCCTTCGGAAAGCCTTATAGCGAAGAGACGGCCAAACTGATTGATGACGAGGTGAAGGCACTGATCAATGTACAATACGAGCGTGCAAAGCAAATCTTGTCGGAGAATCGTGAGGGACATGAGCAGTTGGCTCAGTTGCTGATAGAGCGTGAGGTGATCTTTGCTGAGGACCTTGAACGTATTTTCGGAAAACGGCCTTGGCCATCCCGTGCCGATGAGTTGTTGGCTGAACAGGAGACGAAGCCAATCGAAAATGAGGCAGTCGAGGCGAAGGTGGAGGCTCCTGCAGAGGAGTCGAGTGAGGAAGAAAAGAAAGTAGAAGCTTAAGGATAAATTTCCAAAGAGTGGCGGAAAAGAAATTTTTTTCTATTTCCGCCATTTTTTTTGTATTGACATTAAACCTTTCCCTTTTGATCGAGTCTAACAAAAGTGATATAATATCGATTGATAACTAAGAACTAAATAAAATGAAAACAAGAATTTTCTTGACAATGGCATTTCTGTTCTGCGCTTTTTCTTCCTATGCCAAATCGGGCTTGATAAGTGGAGTGGTGGTGGATAAGAACACGCAGGAGACCTTGCCTATGGCCACGGTTCAATTGCAAAAGGTAGGAGGAGCGTCTGGTGTCTCTGGTGGCATGACGGATGCGGACGGTTTTTTTGAATTCAAAAATTTGGAGCTGGCTACTTATGAGGTGACGATTACCTATGTTGGTTATACGGACAAGAAGTTGAAGGTCACCTTGACTCACGAGAATCCAAGCAAACGCTTTAAGTCTATCCGCATGGGTGAAGACGAAGGTCTGCTCCAAGAGGTGACGGTGGTCGGCAAGCGAACCTCCTTGCAGATGGATGTGGACAAGAAGGTCTTCCTCTTGAATGAGAATGCCCATACGGAAGGTGTCTCCGCTTCCGATATCTTGAAAGATATCCCATCGGTGGATGTGGATGCGGAAGGTACGGTTACGTTGCGAAATAGCGAGGCAGTTGAGGTCCGAATCAATGGAAAGGCGGCTGGCCTTTCTGGCGAGGGACAAGGAGACATCTTGGAGCAGCTGCCTGCGGGTAGCATCGAGAAGATTGAGGTAATCACCAATCCATCCGCTAAATATAGTGCGGAGTCTTCGGCTGGTATCATCAATATTGTGATGAAGAGCAACCACAATTTAGGAGCCTATGGTTCAGTGGGTGCCGGTGTGCGTGTCCCTTGGAAGAGTGATTTGGGCGGTTCGCTCAATGCAAATCTCAATTATGGCTCGGAGAAGGTGGACGTGATGTCTAGTGCGGGCTTCTTCCGAAATTCCTCCCGTGGTACGGGTTTCACGAATCGTTACAGCTATGCAGGCAAGGATACGACATTCTTGTTCCAAGACCAAGAGAATGAGTTTGAGATGAACTCAGCTTTCCTTCGCCTTGCTGTGGATTATAAGATCGACAAGAAGAATGTTTTGAGCCTCTCTTCTATGGGTTCACTTTCCTCTCGTGATCGTGACAATCGTATGTATTATCGTTCGGGTTCAATCATTGACGGAATGGAGTATTCGAGATCTTTGAATGGAAGGAATACCTATTCAAAACCTGAGAACTTGATGTATAATGCTTCGTTGGAGTATAACCATAAGTTTAGCAAGGAGGGTAGGGAGATTACTACTTCGGTCGGAATCTCCAACTTGTCTCGTGAGGAATCCTCCGTTTATGATCAAATTACGTTTGAACATTACCAGTTGAGTCAGCCGGTTGTTGGCTCTGTCCAAACTTTGGACAAGGAGGAATATACTCGTTTGATTACGGCTCAATTGGATTATGTGACACCGATCCTTGAACGCTCTAAGTTGGAGACGGGGCTCTCCGGTAACTTCACACGTTCGGGCAGTGATGTCGAGTCTTCGTTGAAAAGGGATGAGGATTCCGAGTTTGAACCGTTGTATGGACAATACAACGACTTCCTCTTTTGCCCAAGTACCTATGCTGCTTATGCTTCTTGGAGCACTTCTTTTGGCAAGTTGAAGTTGAACGCAGGTTTGAGAGGCGAATTGTTGGATGTCCGTTGGGAACAGAAGTTGACGGACGACAAGTACCACAAGGATCCGATTTTCAACCTTTTCCCTTCTTTCTTCTTGACTTATCCTTTGTCGAATACTTGTGATTTGCAATTTAGTTATACGCGAAGGACCAATACGCCACGCTCCTTCTTCTTTAATCCGTACCATAACATGACGGATTCCGCCAATGTCTCTTTCGGTAACCCGGATTTGGAGCCTGAGTATGTCAACTCCTTCGAGGCTGGCTTTATCAAGAACTTCTCAGAACACACTTTGTCGGCATCAGCCTATTATAAGAAGACGACGGATGTGATCCAATCCTACAACTGGGTGGAGGACAATGTGATGTATAGAACTTATGCGAACATGGCTAATTCCCAGGCGAGCGGTATCGATCTGGTTTTGAAAGACCGCTTCGGGAAATTCCTCTCTTTGACCAGTAGCTTGGATCTGTATTACTATAAGTTGGAAGGTGGCTCGTTCTCTTATGTGATCTCCACTGATCAAGGTACGGAGTTCCGATCCTACAAGTTGAAGGAGCGTGATAGCTGGAGCTTGTCTTTCCGCTCAACGGCCGACATCTCTTTGCCTTGGGACCTCAACGCTCAACTGGCAGGTAATTATACCGCACCGAGGGCTACGGCTCAAGGTAAGACAATGGCCAACTATCAGTTGAACGCAAGTTTGAAGCGTGCCTTCCTCAAAAGAAAGTTGACAGCCTCTATCCAAGTTCGTGACATCTTCAATTCCCGTAAGCGTGCTTCCGAAAGTTGGAGCGACGACTTCTGGCAGGAGACGGAGTTCCATCGTTTTGGCAGGATGTTCAACTTTAATTTGACTTACTCGTTCGGTAATGCTAAGAACCAAAAGAAGCAAAAACCTCAGCAGGATAACAATACTAACGAGGACTACGACGAGTTTTAACCAGTTGGCGTATGTCATATAAATTTTTCGAGAATAGGCAGTGCGAGTTTTACCCTTGCCATGACGGTGTGGAGCAAGGCTCGTTCAACTGCCTTTTCTGCTATTGCCCTTTGTATGTGATGGGCGAGAAGTGTGGGGGAAATTTCCGAATCCTTGCCAATGGTGTGAAGGATTGTTCCCTCTGTACGAAGCCTCACTCGGAGGGTGGTTTCGAACATGTGATGGCAAAATTGGCGGAGTTTTATGGAGGAAAAACAAAATAGGGATGTGCCTTGTGTGCATCCTTATTTTTATGATGCTTTCCCTCCCTCTATGTTTTTTCTCAATAGGTAAGGTGCCTATAATCTTGTCGCAAGATGTTGGTTTTGCATCGACGGTTAGGCTGAAAGCCTTCCCTTCTAGTAACCGATTGCACCGCAGGTGCTGTCGGATGGCAGCTAAGACGGGACGCAGACTGGAAGTCTGCACTTTCAGTAAAACAGTGGCTTCCCGCCACTCTTAATTCTTTAACACTTGGTGTGCGATGGCGCAACGCAGGCAATTCTTCTCGTTGCAGTACCTTTTCTTCAGTTCGAGCAGGGCTTGCGAGTCGTAGGCGTTTCTGCACTCCACGTTGAGGCTTCTCCATTGGGAGATGATGCTGTTCTTTTCGGCCGGCAGTTCGGTAAGCAGGTCGATTGCCCTTTCTGCGAGGTCGGGGTTCTCCCTCTTTTGCGCATAGGCGAAGAGAATGGGAACTACTACGTTGATTAACAGCAGGTCGATGCTGGTTTCTCCCATCTTCTTGGTTCGATGGATGGATTGGTCTCCGAAGGAGTAGTGGTTTTCCCAATAGGGAGATGTATCTACCTCAAACAACGATCGGAGTTCCGAGGTTCCCTTGGCTGCTAGTATTGAGGAGAAAAGGTTCTGGTACTTGAATAGAATTTGAGATAGTTGAGCGATTTTGATATGGGGGAAATTGGAAGGCCGCATTTTGGCGAAGACCCAAAGATTCTTGTCGATGCTTTTCAACCCGAATTTATTTTGAAGGAAGTCATATTCTTGTTTTAGCCTCTTCTCATAGGAATCTGTGGAGTAGTCGTTTAGGAGTCCAGCTTGCCCGAACAGTAGGGCTTCTATTTGGACAAGGTTGTCGTGTTGTTTGGAAATCAACTTTATCGGTAGGGATTGACTCAACTTTTCGAAAGGAAGGGCGTTGGTGCTTTGTCCGAAAGCGGTGGCAAGAGTTTGATAGAATGCCTCTTCCCAGTCGCCCTTAGTTTGCTCCACCTTCTCGATGATGGAGGCCGCTTTTCTGCAGAGTCGTTCCGTCAGCAATTGGTTCAAGTAGATGCGCATGAAACCGTCGGGCAGCTTCTCCCAATAGTTGGCGCAGTGGATGAACGTAGCCCCCATGGACATGGCTTCGTACCGCTCCTGCAATCCAGGATAAGGTTGTAGAATGAGGGTGGGGATTGGGTCTCCGTTGGGACGGAAAATCTCTTTGTCATGTTCCTTCACCACGTGCAGGATGACGTTGTCGTACCTTCGGTCTTGGTCGTGCCGATGTCTCATCCAATCGGACGATAGGAGGTGTATCTCGATATTGCCCACCCAAAGCGTTTCGCCGATTTTTACTTTGGCGTTGAAGAAGTCGGGACCGGCATTGGTGTTCTTCTTCCCATGGTCGATGATTTCGATGGGAGTGCCGTCGGTTGTTCGAAGGTGGGTGGGGCAAAATAGTTTATATTGCCAGACGTAGTGCAGAAAAACTTCTTTCATTGCAGAAAAATCTTGAGAGTGAATAAGTCGTTTCCTACCGTCAGAACGTGTCTTTTGCAAACAAAACAGTTGCCAACAATAGGTGTACAAAGGTATATTAAAATTCAAAAAAGATGTATATTTGTCACTTAAAAATTGCAATTGCATGGAAAAGGCTAAGATAGCATTCATAATTAATCCCAAGTCGGGTACGAATAGTAAGGCAGAACTTCCTGATTTGATTCGGAAGACCATTAATCAGGAGAAGTTTGACATCACGATTGTCAAGACGGAGTATGCCGGACATGGGCGGGCGTTGGCGCGACAGTTTGTCGAGCAGCACTATGATTATGTGATAGCGTGTGGCGGCGACGGCACGATGAACGAGGTGGCGTCGGAGTTGACGGAGACGGAGACTTGTTTCGGCATTGTCCCTTACGGATCGGGAAACGGCTTGGCTCGTCATCTCTCCATCTCAATGGAACCGCAGAAAGCCTTACGTCAGATTAACAAGCAGATTGTACGACGTATTGACTATGGCATGGCCAACGACAAAAAGTTCTTCTGCACCTGCGGAACCGGTTTTGATGCCCATGTGAGCCATAAGTTTGCGATTCAAGGAAAGCGTGGTTTCTGGACCTATTTTAAAACGATATGCTCGGAGTTTATGAAGTATAAGCCCTATGTCTATACGTTGAAGAGCAGTACCTTTAAGATAACGCAGCAGGCTTTCTTGGTCACATTTGCCAATGCCTCCCAATATGGCAACAATGCTTTCATCGCTCCGCAGGCGAGTACCTCCGATGGATTGATTGATGTCTGTGTCCTGAAGCCGTTCTCCGTTTTTGCTATTTTGCCTTTGACCTTTCAACTCTTTAGGAAGGAGATAGACAAGAGCAAGTATATATCCACTATACAGACACCAGAGGTGACGTTAGTAAGGACGGAGCCTGGGGAGTTTCATATTGACGGAGATCCGTTGATGATGGAGGCAGAGATTCATGTCCGTGTCGTTCACGATGCGTTGAAGGTGATTGTCGGTCGTCCGTTCAATATCGAGCAGTTGTTGCGTTCCCGGTTGATATATGCCCGTCGAAGGATAAAGCGCGATGCCAAGCGTTTATTGCACGAATAGGGCTCCCTTTCTGGAGCCTATGACGTGCTTCCCGTAGGTACAGTTCGATTTGTTGGCCTTTGGTAACGTTTGCATTGTAAAAAATATTTTCTATTTTGTTTTATAAAATAACGTATTGTTTTCTATTTTTGTTGTTGACAATGGGAATTTAAGAGAAGATCGTAGGTGAGGCTTCTCTATTTCAAATAGTTAAAGGGAGATGGAGAAAAAATTAATCTATTTCATAATCGGGTTGTGTGGTTTAATCTCTTGCACAGAAGGCGATGTGGATAAAGACGGATGTTGCCATGCTTACTATACCTTGGTTAATAAATCGGATTACGATGTGAGGTTGAAGTATTATGAGTGGGGAGCATATACATCTATTGTTAAGAGCCTACATGACACGGTGGTAAGAAAAGATTCTTCTTATACGATGGAGGTGGTTTGGGAAATAATGGGTCAACCATTTAAAAGAGTTGATACTCTTTGGGTGGAATATGGAGACAAACTAGTGTTCGAGGATTATTCCCGACCAAGACATTTTAAGATGATAAGGTTCTCCGATTCATTTTATTATGAATTTACGGAAAAGTCAGAGTACATCAATCGTGCCACCTACACCATCACCAATGCCGACTACGAATATTCCAAGCAGAAGTTGGCGGAGCGGGAGGCTGAAAAAGAGGAAAATGACAATGGAAATTCAAGGAAAGATCGTAGATGAGACTTTTCTATTTCAAATGGTTAAAAGAATATGGGGAAAATAATTTTGTATGTGGCGATATTTGTCGGATTTGTTTCGGCCTTTTCTTGTGTAGATGATGTTCAGGAAGAAGGAGAGCATCATGCCTACTACACATTGATAAATAAATCCGATTTTGATGTGAGGCTAAAGTATTATGAATCACCTTTGTATGGAGAGCCTAATCAATATGATACGCTAATAAAAAGGGATTCTTCATATACAATGGAGATAGTATGGGATATTATAGGTCCTCCTTTCAAATGGGTTGATACTCTTTTTGTCAGATATGGTGAATTTGAATTTTGTACAACAAGAAATGAGCATTTGTCGATAGTGAGATTTTCAGATCCTTATTACTATGAGTGTTTGGAAGAATCTTACTATACTCGTCGTGCCACCTACACCATCACCAATGCTGACTACGAATATTCCCAGCAGAAACTGGCGGAGAGGGAGGCAAATAGAGGCGATGAGTAGGATTTTAGAAAGGGGAGACCATTGTCTCCTCTTTCACTTTCCCTATGTTGTACATTACAGATTGACCCATCCGAAATAGACGAAGGCGGATTTCACCTCTTCCTTGTCTTTCCGTTCCCATTTGCCTTTGGTCTTTTCGATCTCGCGCTCCAAGATCTCAAAGTAGTTGCAGCGTTCCATCTCTTCTATGATTTTGCTTACCAGTCCGATTCTTTGAAAACGGATCTCCACCATGTCTAGTTTCTCGTCGAAAAGAATGCAGTAGAATATTTTGAGGTGGACGGGGTCGCAGTCACCGTCATATTGCTTCCAGAAATCGGTTGCGATCTCCTCCTGAAGGGCTGTTTTCCCCTTTTGATACTCGATGCCGAGGGATGCTTGTTTGTCCCCCTTCTCTTTGGTGTGGTATAAAATCGGCATGTTGGGAGCCTCCGCCCCGATGTAACTCCAAAGCGGCTCGCCGTCTTTGTCGTTGGTTGCGTTGCCGGTCGCATTCGATAGGCTAGTGTTGAAGACAATAGCCGTTGCAAGCAGGATGCACTGCTTCATAATTGATTTCCGATTCATTGTTTAGTTATTGTGTGACACTAAGTTTCCTTTCCCAATCGCTTGGGCACAATGGATTTTGGGGAGCGCGCCATCCTTCTTCAGTCTATGGCTTCTCCTTCTTGACGTTTTACGTATTGAAAAACGGGCAGTCTAAAAAATCCAATCCAAATGACTGCCTCCGTCCCTTTTGTGTGATCGTTCTTTTAGGAATTGCTTATAGCCATCCCTCTTCCCGATACCATTTGATACACTCTTGTAGTCCGCGTTGCAAAGGATAGTCGGCTTCGAATCCCAATTCCTCACGGAGAGGGGTCGTGTCGCATCGCCAATTGAGGGCGGAAAGAATGTTGTATTTGTCCTTGTTGAGGGTCGGTGTCTTGCCAAACCATCCACACACCGTATCGAGCGTGTAGGCAATGGCTTTTACCAAGCAGCAAGGAACTTTAATCGGCATGGCAAATTTTATGCCAAGCTCGCTTTTTGCTAAGTTCGCATATTCGTCGGATGTCCAGACATCGCCGTCTGCCACGAAGTAAGCCTTTCCGTAAACCTTTTTCTCGATGGCGAGGAAGATGGCCTTCACCAAATCTTTGACGTAGATGAAGGTGATGTATTGTGGCTTGAATCCGATGGCGGGGTTGATGTGGCGTTTCAGGGTCTGGAGCATGACGAAGTAGTCCTTCTCCCTAGGCCCATATACGCCTGTCGGACGCATGATGGTATAGTTGAATCCATCCAATGAGCGGAGAAATTTCTCTGTCTTCAACTTGCTTTCTCCGTAAAGCGTGTTGGGCTTTGGCGTGTCCGATGGTTTGATCTCCGTTTTCCCGTCCGGGGCGCCTGGACCAAAGGCGGAGAGACTGCTCATATAGATGAAATGGTCGGGTTGCATGCCGGTCTCGATGAGGGCTTCGATGAAGTTCCTCGTATAGCGGTAATTCACGCGGTCGAATCCCTCCTTGTCGTCGCTTTTGGTTAGTCCCATGTTGTGGACGATGATGTCCCATCTCCCATTCTCGGCTTTTTGTCGGGTCAGTTGCTCCTTCATCTTCTCCTTGTCGGGGTAGGCGAGGTCGATGGATTTCATCGAATCGAACGGCAAGTATTTCCTGCTGCTTGTGGCACGGAGACCAGCCCATGTCTCGAATCCTTTCCCGATGGCGGCTTCGACGATGAAACTGCCGATGAAGCCCGAGGCTCCCGTTACTAATATCTTCATGGTGATGGGTGTTTATTTTATAGCATAATAGAAAGAGCAGGTGCCGAAGGTGAACCGTCGGATGGTGACCTGCGAGAAACCACATTCGAGCAACAGCTTCTTCATCTCTTCACCTTCCGGGAAGGCTTCAATCGAGTCTGGCAGGTAACTGTAGGCTCTTGTGTCCTTGGATAGGAGTCTGGCGAAGATGGGGATGATGCAGCCCGTATAGATTTTGTAGCCCAGTTTGTAGATGGGATTGGTGGGCTCCGATAGTTCCAAGATGGCGGCGGCACCACCTTTTCGTAGCACGCGGTTGATTTCGGAGAGCCCTTTTTGTAGGCTCTCGAAGTTTCGGACACCGAAAGCGACGGTCACGGCATCGAAGCGTCCCTCCTCAAAGTCGAGTGCGGTCGAGTCTCCCTTCTGTAGGGTTATGGAGTCGGATAGTCCCAATGACTGGAGTTTCTTCCTTCCCACTTCCAACATCTTTTCAGAGAGGTCTATGCCGATCATCTCTTGGGGCTTCAACTCTTTTTGTGCTGCGATGGCAAAGTCGCCTGTTCCGGTCGCCACGTCTAAAATGCGTTTGGGGGCGATGCTTTTCAGTGTCTCTATGGCTTTTTTGCGCCAAGTGCGGTCGTTGCCGAGCGACATAATCCTGTTCATGGGATCATATTGTCCAGCAATGTTGTCAAACATTTGCTCCACTTGTTCTGTCTTCCCCTTTTGGTTGTCGTAGGGGAGTACGTTTTCGCATTTATAGTCTGCCATCTCTTAATCGGAATTTTAATGCGAATTTAGCCAAAACGCCCTTGTTGGCAAAATAAAAGCCTCCTTTTGTCTGGGAAATCCACGGATTTTTCATTTGACTTTTCTTGTATAATCGAAAACCGTGTTATAAGAGAAAAGAGGCAGAAGGGATTGGCTGGATGCCCCTCCTAATACTGTCGATACGAAGGATCCCTGCCTTCCTACTTGCCTCTGCCACCCATCGACAGCACTTGAGGGGCAATCGCTTACTGGTCGAGAAGGCTTTCTGCTTAAGCGAAGACGGGGAAATGTCGCTGATAGAGTTTTTAACAGACCCATAATTAGTTGCTAATTAGCAAGAATTTTGTATGTTGCGATTTCGGCTTTGAAACTGCTATTGTCTATATGCCATTTATGATAAATTGTTTGATGTTTATAATTTTTTTTGTATAAAGAATATTATTTCTTTTTATTTTGTGGTATAATGTATTATTTATTACTTTTGTAACGAGTCGAATGCATGGCTCCTTTATGTGAGTTGCTGATTCGATTATCATTAATTGATTTTCTACTATTAAAATTTGTTTATGATTGAAATTAAAAAGAAAACCAAGCTGCTCTATGTTTGTCTTATGGCAATTGCGTTGCAGTCGTGTCAAGAGAGGATGGAGACAGAGGAAAGTCCTCTTCAATCTCAAGAATCCCAATCGGGACAGATTAAATTAGGTGAAAAATGGGAGTTGCCCTATTCCTTGAGGAATGTGCAGGCAGCCTATGATTCCCTTATGGCGGAAAACCCTTTGCGTTCGGGTGGACATGAACAATTGCAGGCTACGCACTATTACGTGCGTTTCTTGCCAAAAGACAGTGCTGAAATGGCTGAGTTGCTGATGGATACAACTTTGTTCTTGTCTGACTTCCCTTGGGACAGAGACATAGAAGGAGACGGAGGTGAGTCTTACCATGATCCATCATTGGATAACACTATCTTTACATGGCAATATACAAGAGTCCCTATTGACTATCAGTTTACGAACATAAAGTACGAGATACTTGACGAAATGTGCATTTTGCCAGAATTTGAGCTTACGGAAGAAAGTGAAGAAGATGATGATGAAACGGAGGAGGGCGATGTGGAGTATGTACTCCGTTCTTCGCAAGCGCAATCTTTCGCTAAACAGTTGCAAATGGCATCGTTGAGAAGGGCTGGATATGTTTCGGGAAATTGTACAAATGATACAATTCCTTTACGAAGTTGGCTTTCTAATGCTTTGAAAAAATTGAATCCCACTTGGACACCTAAAGCTACAATTAAGGCTTGGGACGATCTGTTAGGAAGGTATATCCCTTTGGAGGGCGTAAAGGTTTATATTAACCATGGAGGCGTATGGTGCTATCGCCATACAGATGAAGATGGGCATGTGAAGTTTCCTAGGTGTGTAGGACCTGTGGTTTATAAGATTGAGTGGAGTGACACTTATTGGCGAATTTTTGAAGGGGATTGTCTGCCTGCGTACTATTCTCGTTCTGGCAGTAACCGAAGCACATGGAATCTGAATATTTCGGGAGGAAAGTCTCTTCATTATGCTTGTATCCATCGTGGTGCGAGACGACATTTTTATGGAGATAATTGTGGAATCGAAAGACCTCGTTTCCCATATCATAAAATCAGCTACATATATAGGGATGATAGTGGGGATTATCGTGCGGCATGGAATTATCTTGGCGGAAATGCTGTTCCCGATATTAGAATATATGGATTAGAATCAAACAAGATGAAGGAGACGGATCTTGTGACAAAAACGGCAATGCACGAGTTGGCTCATGCCTCTCATTGCCAAAGTGTGGGGATTTTGACATATAGTCTATGTTCTGATTATATAAAAGAGGCTTGGACAGTTGCGGTGGCATATTATATGATGAAAAAAGAGTATGAGGAGTTGCGGGCAAGTCAGACTCATTTGGAATACATAAAGGAGCAATATGCGTATCAAAGATATTATACGAAAAGAATATATTCTCCTCTTATAGTTGACTTAATTGATGATGAAAATGAAATGTACACAATAAATGGTAATTGTCCGAATGATCCAATTACAGGATATTCGTTAAAGACAATACAGAAATGCCTAAAAGGGGTAACAACAGTTTCGGACTTCAAGTCCAATATTAAGGAAAATACCCCCAGAGGTGTTACTGATAGAAAAATTGATATGTTTTTTAAAACATTTGAAGACAGATGGAACTGATGAAAAAGGTGTGTTTAATAGCGCTTTTCCCATTGTTGGAGGGCGCATGTAGCGACGTGCAAGAAACGGATTGCTGTCATTCCTATTATACCTTGGTCAACCAGTCGGATTATGAGGTGGGCTTGAAGTATAAAAACAAATATGATTACACTCATCCTGTTTGTTATGATACAATAATAAGGAAAGGGGCATCCTATACAATGGAAGTGATATGGGATATTCCAGGCCTCCCGTTTCACGATGTGGATACGTTGCAGGTCTCGTTTGGTTCGGAATTAGTGTTTGAGGATTATTCCCGGCCGAGATATTTCCAACTGATAAGATTCTCAGTTCCTTCTTATTATGAATTTACGGAAGAGTCAGAGTACATCAATCGTGCCACCTACACCATCACCAACGCCGACTACGAATATTCCAAGCAGAAATTGGCGGAGCGGGAGGCTGAAAAAGAGGAAAATGGCAATGGGGATTCGAGGAAAGGCCGTAGGTGAGGTTCTCTAGTTTAAATAGTTGAAGACAGATGGAACTGATGAAAAAGGTGTGTTTAATAGCGCTTTTCCCATTGTTGGAGGGCGCATGTAGCGACGTGCAAGAAACGTATTGCTGTCATTCCTATTATACCTTGGTCAACCAGTCTGATTATGAGGTGAGCTTGAAGTATAAAAACAAATATGATTACACTCATCCCGTTTGTTATGATACAATAATAAGGAAAGGGGCATCCTATACAATGGAAGTGATATGGGATATTCCAGGCCTTCCGTTTCACGATGTGGATACGTTGCAGGTCTCGTTTGGTTCGGAACTGGAGTTTGAGGATTATTCCCGACCAAGACATTTTAAGATGATAAGGTTCTCCGATTCATTTTATTATGAATTTACGGAAGAGTCAGAGTACATCAATCGTGCCACCTACACCATCACCAACGCCGACTACGAGTATTCCAAACAGAAGTTGGCAGGTCGGGAGGCGGGAAAAGAAGGAAATGAGGGAGAACGTGTCAATGGTTATTCAAGAGAGGGGCGCAGGTGAGTTTTCTCCGATATTTTTTGGAATGAAGAAAAATTATCCTTATCTTTAATTAGTGCTTGTTGAGGCGAAGGGGAGGAACTCCTTCTGTTCGTCCTTGGCGGGCCTGCCTTAGAAACTGTAACCATTTAGTATGTGCTCTGTAGTTTTGGTGGAAGATGGTTGGATTCTATGGTGAGGATTCTTCTCTGTCGCCGAAATTAATGGGGACTGTTGACATTATTGTATTAGTATCATGTGAAAATAGGTTGGGGTTGTTTACTCCATGTGACCCCGTCTCACAAAGACGGAACAATTGATAGCCCCCGCATTTCGGTGTGGGGACTATTTTTTTCTATATTCAAATGACTCCCAACTGATAACTTTTAATTTGATAATAGGATGAAAATAGGTGTTTTTTGCTCTGCAAGCGACGATTTGGACTCTATCTATTACGAACAGACGGAGGCTTTGGGACAATGGATCGGGAAGAATGGCCATTCCATATTGTATGGAGGAACGGCTCAAGGGTTGATGGAGTGTATCGCGCGTAGCGTGAAGAGTGCCGGGGGCGAGACGATAGGGGTCCTTCCTCGTTTCATGTATGACAACGGGCTTGCGAGCCCGAATGCCGACGAACTGATTCTGACGGCCGACATATTGGAGCGAAAGAATGAAATGCTTAGGCGGGCGGATGTCTTTGTGGCTCTTCCTGGTGGCTTCGGCACGTTGGATGAGGTCTTCCATGTCATCGCCTCGGGACAGGTGGGCGCCCATGAGAAGAAGGTCTTTCTGTTTAGTGTGGCGGACTTTTACGCACCGATAAAGCAACAGATGGAGAATGCCTTCGTCCGTCGGTTTACGCCGGTGGAGTATCGGTCTCGTTTCGCCGTGGTTGATTCGTTGGCTGAGTTGCAGGCTGAATTGCGTGCGTGTGCGGAAAACATCCGATAGAGACTTTATCGGGATAGATTTGATGACATCTGAACAAAATTTAATATCTTTGGCAAAAATATGATAAAAAGGAAGTGATATGATAGAAGAGATAAAAGCCATTTTGAAGCATGAGGCGGAAGCTGTGCTTAACATCCCCGTCAGCGATCGCTACGAGGAAGCTATTGATTTGATTATTGCGCAGGTACATAAGCGTGGTGGTAAGTTGGTGACGAGTGGCATGGGCAAGGCTGGACAGATCGCTTTGAATATTTCGACCACGTTCAGTTCCACGGGTACACCTTCTGTGTTCCTTCATCCGAGCGAGGCGCAGCATGGTGATTTGGGTGTTTTGCAAGAGAATGACATCATGTTGCTCATCTCCAATTCTGGTAAGACCCGTGAGATCGTAGAGTTGGTCTCTTTGGCACGCCGTTTGCGTCCAAACATCAAGTTCATCGTAATTACGGGCGACGAAAACAGCCTTTTGGCTAAGGAGGCTGATGTCTGCTTGCCTACAGGAAAGCCGAAAGAGGTTTGTACGTTGGGCTTGACTCCGACAACATCCACGACGGTCATGACTGTGATGGGCGATGTCTTGGTGGTAGGAACCATGAAGAAAATCGCATTTACAAGCGAGGAGTACGCTAAGAGACATCACGGTGGTTACCTCGGCGAGAAGTCCAGAATGCAGTCGAATGGATGGAATGTCATTGGAAATTAATCAGTTGAGTGGGCTGATAAAAATAAAAAGAAAAAAGTTGCGTTATTATTTGCAGGATTGCCTAATAGTACGTACCTTTGCATCGCAAATGAGAAACGCTAGTTAATCATTGCAAAATAAGGCTGGCCCATTCGTCTATCGGCTAGGACGCAAGATTTTCATTCTTGAAAGAGGAGTTCGATTCTCCTATGGGCTACTAACAATAAAAGAGATTATAAGATGGCAAATCACAAATCATCAGTAAAGAGAATCAGACAGACTGAGAAGAAGAATTTGCAAAATAGATATTATGCAAAGACTGCTCGTAACGCTGTAAGAGATCTTCGTGCTACTAAAGACAAGGAGGCTGCAATTAAGAGACTTCCTGAAGTTTCAAGCATGTTGGATAAGTTGGCTAAGAAAAACGTTATCCACAAGAACAAGGCAAGCAACTTGAAATCTAAGTTGGCTAAGTTGATCAACAAGCTTTAATAAGTTGATTCATACAAAATAGGGCTTCCTGATAAGGAAGCCTTTTTTGTTTTGTTGCCGGTGTATTGCTTTTTTTTGTTTATGGCTATCTGTTCTGACCCGTTGGCGATGAGGCGTATTGGAGGCATGGAACGATGCCAGCTCCCACATTTCGGTGTGGGGTGGATTGCCGTTCGATTAGAGGTGCGGGGCTCACAATTCTCCTGATTTTTTGCCTCTCAAGATTTCTCTCTTTCCATTAAGTGGGCCAGCCAACCGTTCTACCGAAAAGCCTGCTGTTTGTAGCATTCTCCGAACCACCCCTTTGGCGCAATAGGTGACAAAAATGCCATTAGGAGCCATGCATGTATATAGTTTGTCGAAGATTTCTTGTGTCCACATATCTGGTTGTTTTTCAGGTGCGAATGCATCGTAGTAGATAACGTCATACCCCTCTTCGATTTTTAGGGTGGTGAGGTCGCATTCGATTTTCCGCAGACGGAAATTTTCTGTAATTTCCTGCCATTCGTTCCACGGAACTTGATGGAGAATGGGGAAGTAGGAGGCTGTTTTTTTATCCAATAATTTGTCGTAGTCCAACTGATGGACAATCTCTAAGGGGAGAGGGTAGCGTTCCAAAGTGGTGTAGTGAATTTTGCCCCTCTTTTCGGCTTCCTCTAAGGTTAGGATGGCGTTCAATCCGGTTCCGAATCCTACCTCCAAGATGCGGGGTTCTGTTGCTGTGCATTCGTGCAATCCCATCTTGATGAAGATGTGTTGCGACTCTGTCAACGCCCCTTTTATGGAGTGGTAATGCTCGTCTAAGGACGGTACGAAAATCGTTTTGCTCCCGTCTGCTGTGGATTGAATTTCTATTTCCATATTCTTTCTTTCTCCCCATCTTGAAAGATGGGGCTAATAATAGTGTCGTGTCTTCGACACGGCTTGTCTTGTTGCTTCAGCCTCTCTTTATCGGATAGGGCAGGACTAATTAAGAATCTATTTTCGACGCTGCAAATATCAGCATTGCGTCCTTCTTCCCGTCTCGGAGAGACGTCACAATTAAAAGCCCCGCACCTCGGTGTGGGGATGAATGATAGGAATTTAATTAAAAAAGGATGTCTGTTCGGACATCCTTTTCTAATATAATCCTTTGGGAAAATTATTGTCTGTTTGCCTTCTTACGCTCGTTTTCGTCGAGGATGATCTTCCTCAAACGCATGCTCTTTGGCGTAACCTCTACATATTCATCCTCTTTGATGTATTCCAATGCCTCTTCCAATGAGAAGACTACTGGCGGGATGATTCTTGCCTTTTCGTCGGAACTCTTGGAACGCATGTTAGTCAACTGCTTTGATTTGGTTACGTTGACTACCAAGTCGATGTCTTTAGAGTGCTCTCCGACAACTTGTCCGGCGTAAACCTCGTCCTGAGGGAAGATGAAGAACTTACCACGATCCTGAAGTTTATCCAAAGCGTAGGCAAATGCTGTTCCGCTCTCCATTGCAATCATGGAACCGTTTGTTCTGCGCTCGATTTCGCCCTTGTAAGGTTGGTATTCGAGGAAGCGGTGAGCCATGACAGCCTCGCCAGCAGATGCGGTCAACACATTGGTACGCAAACCGATGATACCTCTTGACGGGATGGTGAATTCCAAGTGGACACGGTCGCCTTTTCTCTCCATGGAGACCATATCACCCTTACGGGTTGCGACCATCTCGATGATCTTTCCTGAAACTTCATCCGGCAAGTCGATTGTGAGTTGCTCCACAGGCTCGCACTTAACGCCGTCGATCTCCTTGATGATAACTTGAGGTTGTCCCACTTGCAACTCGTAGCCCTCGCGACGCATTGTCTCGATGAGGACAGACAAGTGGAGCACGCCACGACCGAAGACTGTCCATTTGTCGTCTGTTGGGTCTTTCTTGACACGGAGGGCCAAGTTGCGGTCCAACTCCTTCTCCAAACGGTCGTTGATATGTCTTGAGGTAACGAATTTTCCCTCTTTGCCGAAGAACGGTGAGTCGTTGATGGCGAAGACCATGCTCATGGTTGGCTCGTCGATGGCGATTGGAGGCAATGGCTCTGGATTCTCGATGCTACAGATAGAGTCTCCGATTTCGAAACCTTCGATACCTACAACGGCGCAAATTTCGCCGCAGTGAGCCTCTTGTACCTTGGCACGTCCGAATCCTTCGAACACGTGCAACTCACGGATTCTTGACTTGACGATGGTACCGTCACGCTTTACCAAAGCAACATCTTGGTTCTCCTTCAACGAACCACGGTGGATACGACCGATTGCGATACGTCCTACGTAAGCTGAGTAGTCGAGTGAAGTAACCAACATTTGAGGAGTTCCCTCCAAATATTCAGGTTCAGGGATGTACTTGATGATGGCATCGAGTACAGGCGTGATGTCGTTCTCGCGAGGCTTTTTCCAATCGTCCGACATCCAGTTGTTCTTTGCCGAACCGTAGATGGTAGGGAAGTCGAGCTGCTCCTCTGTTGCGTCGAGGTTGAACATCAAGTCGAACACCTCCTCTTGAACTTCGTCTGGGCGGCAGTTAGGCTTGTCCACCTTGTTGATGACAACGATAGGTTTCAAACCGATTTGCAATGCCTTTTGTAGCACGAAACGGGTTTGAGGCATTGGGCCTTCGAAAGCGTCCACCAAAAGGAGCACGCCGTCGGCCATGTTGAGCACACGCTCCACCTCTCCACCGAAGTCGGAGTGTCCTGGAGTATCTATGATGTTGATTTTGTAGTCTTTGTAACGGATAGAAACGTTTTTAGAAACGATTGTTATACCTCGTTCCCTTTCAAGGTCGTTGTTGTCGAGAATCAAATCGGTTGGTTTCTCGTGGTCCTTGAACAATTGGCCTGCCAAAAGCATCTTGTCCACCAATGTGGTCTTGCCGTGGTCAACGTGAGCAATGATTGCTACATTTCTAATTTTCTGCATTTTCTATCACAAATTTTTATTTGGGTTGCAAAGTTAGTCATTTTAATCGAAAGTTTGATTATCGTACGTCAAAAAACGTTTTTGAGGGCACGGCAGCTCTTTCATTTAAGCCCCTTTGAATCTTTAAAATTTAATCCAAAACATCATTCTGGGGATGTATGTCCTACCTTTCCCATAGGCTGAAAACTTTCCTATCGTCTGTATTAGGGGTGGCATGACACAGACACGAGTGCGAACCCATGGGCTGAAAGCCCGTAAAAATTGACTTCTGCCATTGATATTCTTCCTTTTATCGCTTGCAGTCTGATTGGAAATTATTACCTTTGCACCGAGTGTGTCTGGAAAGGATTTTTAAGATAAACAACTGAATGCTATTAATTTATACTGTTGACATGAATGAATAACTACGGTGGATTTAAGTAATAGGGTTTTTGTTGCAAATTTAGTATTCCTAAAGTCACGCTTTAACTGATTGTGAATCTGATATAAACGATGATATGAAAAAATCCGTGGCGATTTTCAAAAAGAGTCTTTACTCATGCCTCTCTTCGGTTAGAGATAGCCTTTCTTTTGACTGGTTTTCTAAGTTTTCCCTTCTTCTGATGCTTTTGGGCCTCTCGTTTACGGGAGTTTCGGAACTTCGTGCGCAGGAGGCAGGCGGAGATCCTGAAGAGGTGGAAGTGACATTCTTGGTCAATCGTGGAGCTGAGGATGAGGTATATGCGAAGATAACTCGTCTGCAAGGGGAGACCATCCAGAACATGCCTGCGGAGGATCCTGTCTATGAGGGACATGCTTTCCGAAATTGGGTGAATGCGGCAAATGGTGAGGTGGTGACCGAAGCAACCGTGGTGACCGAGGCCATGACGGTGCGTGCTGTCTTTGAGAATGTCGTGACTTTTGTGGTGGAACGCAACGGAACACTCAAGACGCATGCCACCATTACCCGTGCTTTGGGCGAAACCGTCCAGTCCTTGCCTCAAGATCCGTTCATGGAAGGTTATGCCTTCCGTAACTGGGTTGATACGGAGACAGGCGAGGTGGTGACTGACGAGACCGTGGTGGATCACAACATGACCGCAAAGGCTGTCTTTGATGAGATTCATATCTATACGATTTCGGTAGAGTATTACTACCGTGATTGTCACGCTAATAAGGATGTGGTTATCGATGAGGCTTCTTATCTTATCGAAAACTTCCGAATCAAGGAAGACCAGCCTTTCTCCATTACCTCTCCTGCTCAAACGGAGGTGCCTACCAACGTGAGGTTGTGTACGGCAGGGGCGACCTCGAATACTTTCTATCCTGAGCAGCAGACGCTTTTCATTACAAGGGAGGATTTGGATGGTGCCGTCAATTATGAACTCAAAAAGCGAGTGAAGTATGTGCCTGCCACAGCTGTGTTCTCCTATGTCTATATGTTGAAGGATTTGGAGGGTGACGGCTATACGCAATTTGATAGTGAGAATAATATACCTGGTGCTTTACATTCTATGGTGATGGCTACGGTGAAGAACTATGAATTTGCCGAGTATGAAAGTACGACTCCGACAGAAATTACCATGCCGTTGGGGCAAAAAGTGCCGGTTTATTATACCCGTAAGAAATTCATCTTGTCCTACAACACCATGGGAGGAACGCCGATCAACCCTGTCACAAAACTTTATGGCACGGAGGTGACGGTCACCTCTTCTAAACCAACCCGTACAGGCTATACCTTTGATGGCTGGTATCTTGACGAGGCCTATACGCAGAAGGCAGGAACAACGGTTACTCTAAATTCTGATGTAACCCTTTATGCGAAGTGGAAAGGAAAGAGTGTCAATTATACGATTGTCTATTTGTTTGAAAAATATAATTCAGAAGGAACAGAGACTTCCTTCGTTTATGATAACTCGGAGACTCGGCAGGCGGCTGTGGGCTCTACGGTCACCGCTACGGATGCGGGCATCCCTGATAAAACTCGTAAGGGTTGGGAAAAAGACGTGGTGCGAAATGCGACCTCAAGTGTCGAAGTGAAGGCGGACGGGTCTGCAGTGCTATATGTGTACTATAGGTTGGTGACGTATACGATTCGATTTAATGCGGGTAAATATCGTGTGGAAGGATGGATTTCTTATACGGATTGTGATGTTTATGCTACCATGCCGGATTATGGTGTGACAAATCAGAGAGGACTTTTGTCTTATTCTATGACTGTTAAATTAGGTCAAGATATATCTTCTTCTTGGCCGATGAATGTGACGGGGTATTTTTCGTATAGGGGAGATTACTATGAGCCTTCTTTTTATGGTTGGGCTCATCCTACCAACAATACAAATTATGTCACCAAGCGTATAACTGTTACGGAGGATTTGTTGCCGCAGTCGGGTACTTCTATCACCTATACGGCAAATTGGGTTTTTGCTAACTATACAATTGCTGTTGAATATTGGTTGGAGGATGCGGATGGCAATTATCAGATAGACGAACGATTGAGCCAAGAGTTTAGCAGTCAAACACAAACCACAAATTTGTCGGCCAAAGATATTGACGGCTATGTGCCTATTGATGGTACTCCATCTGGTTATCCTTCGACGGGTTATGAGTGTCCGCAAATTTTTGAGGAAGATGACAATGGTGGCTATGTGATGGATGATGCGAAAAGTGTTCCTAATGTTACTTATCAAGAGTACAATGGACATTTTTATAGAGCAAGACAAGGCGAAACTGAAAAATGTACGGATGGAGAAGATGAATATTATTATAATGGAAGTTTTCAGTCGAGAAAGAAATATGGTAATGGATATATATATGTAAAAGATAATTCTCGAAGTTTAGAGCAGTATGGCGTTTATTATCAACCTTATAATGGTAATTATTATCGTTTGAGATGTCCGGAGTATACCATTGATTATGGCAAACAAAGATATAGCATTCCGGATTGTAGACAAACCTATCGGTTCTACTATAATCGAAACACCTATTCCATCACCTATTACGATGGAAGTGCCATATTGGACACTAAATCGGATATCCGTTTTGGTGCCAACATCAATACCTCCACCTACAACTATGTCCCTTCCCATCCAGAGGGCAAGGAGGACTATACGTGGTGTGGATGGAAGAAAGATTCCAAGTTGACAGCTGATTATATGTTTGGGGTGATGCCATCCAACGATTTGGCGCTCTATGCTTGTTGGCAGGCTCCTCAATATACCGTTACCTTCAACTACAATTACGAAGGAGCTTCGGAACCGTTCAATGCGCAGACGGTGGATAAGTATATGGCGGCGGAAGACCCTGGCGTGCCTTCCCGTGCCCATTATGAGTTTGACGGTTGGTACACGGAGTCAACTGGAGGAGATCGATATGTGGTGGGTTCTCAGGTGACGGAGGATATTTCCCTCTATGCCCATTGGCGACTTCTTCCGTTGGAGTACACGGTGCGTTATCTGGAGAAAGGTTCCAATGCGTCGTTGGCGACAGACAAGGTGGTTCGTAGTGCGGCGCTCCTCCATGGTCAGACGATTACGGAGCAAGCCCTGACCATCGCAGGCTATATCCCAGAGGTGTCGGAAATTTCTATCAATCTCGACTATACGAACAATCTCATCGTCTTCTACTATGAGACGAAGCCGATAATGAACTATTATAAGGTTCGTTATGTGTTGAGGGATGACCCTGAGGTGGAGGTGCATGAACCGACGGATTGGATAGAGGTGGACGGTAGCACGGTGGTCGTGACGGAAAAGGCAGCCTCTGTCGATAAGGAGTGGATGCGTACGCATGGAGCCACAGCTAATATGTTGGCGGAGGATTTCTATGCGGAAAACACCACCTTGACATTGCAGTTGGGTAATAATGTGAACCAGGTGGAGGGACAAAATGTCATCACCTTCTACTATGCTTTGTATAAATGTATGATATTGAATATCCATTATCTGGATATGTGCGGCAATCCGATTCCAGGCAGGGAAGATACGAAGGTGGCGGTGAAGTTGGGTGCCACCTACAAGTTTGAGACCACCTTGTCAAACTTTACCTATTATAGGTATGAGAATGAATATACGGGTGCCGCATCGTCAAACAAATCATATAAAGTTCCGAAGACCATTTCTGATGATCACGTGGTGGAGGAGATCAATCTCTATTTTAAGAAGAACCTCATTGTGACGGCTGTCAATAAGGAAAAAGTCTATGATGGCAAGGTGCTCAAAAGTAGTGGTGTGGGTGATGTGACTCTCATAGGTTTGGAGGAGGGTCATACGCTTACCTCCATTGCCTATACGGGTAGCGTGACCAACGTGGCGCAAAGTCCGGCGAAGACTACGCCGAAGAGTGCTGTTGTGAATGGGGATGGCTATTGTGCCAACTATTATAAGTTTACTTATCGTTCAGGCTTGTTGACTCTCACACCATTGGATGTGACTGTCAATATCAATGCCGACCGTTGGAATGACGGACCTTGCTATGATGGTACGGAGCGAACCATCGGTTTCCGAAACAATGGAGCGGAAATCAAGTTCTCTAACTCCGTTTATAAACTGATGCATGGCGATGAATATACTGCCCAAGCGGCAGAGATTAGTTTGACGAAGAAGGATGCGGGACCTTCGGATAACGATTACAAGTATATCTTGCCAATCACGGAGAGTATGTTTACTATTCCCGATGATCCAAACTATAATGTGACGGTTTCGTGTAGGGATGGAGAATTGCGTATTTGTCCAGCTGAGTTGACGGTAAGGGTACAGGATACTTTCAAGTATAATTTTGTAGATGCGGTTGATCCTGACTATAGAATACTCCTTACAGGATTAGTGAATGGAGAAACAGAGGAAGATGCTAATATTATTTGTTCCTTTACTCGCGAACCAGGGGAAGATGTGGGTACATATCTTGTTACTCCTTCTGGTAGTGATCGTCAAGGCAATTATATGATTACATACGAGCCTGGTACATTGACGATTTTGGATGGAACGGAGCCTTTGTATAATATTATAAAGATTAGTAATACCTATTATCGTTTGGCAAAAACAACCATTCTCGCAAAGAACACAGCAGAAGGTTATGTGGCAAAGTATAATATACCAGATGGACAACAATACATATTATCTCCTAATGAGTATGTAGCGCCAGACTATGATTTTGAAAGTTTGACCATAACTATTAGTGGGAAAAAGTATGTATACAGACCGAACGGATTTGTCCCAGAGGCAGGTTCGGCTGAGAGGTATTACACTGTTACTCTCAATACGGTAGGTGCTTTTGGTCATAAAATTGGAGGAATGAATGGGTCAACTCCAAGGTGGATTGTTCCCGTTGAACAGCAATATAGTGATCCAAATAATATTACTTGTTTCCATAGGGATTTTAACGGAGAATTACATGATATTTATAAAAAGGTGTCTTTGTACAATTTCTTAAATGTAGAAGGCACTTATTATCGTTTGAAAAAGACAGAAATAACAGCGCCTCCTTTAAGTTATATGAATGAAGGTGTTGTGGATAAGGAGCACTATGAATATGTATGTTCTCCTTTGGAAAATAATTATAATTTCAACAACATTGTTGTTAACTATGATGGCACTGAGTATATTCATAAGTCTTCTACTTATGTGCCTACAGATTTACTTTTTGTTCCTTACTATACGACGGAATTTGTCGATGTGACAGTTAATGATAAAATGCACGACGATGCGACTTGGTATGCTAATTCGGAAGGATGGTTGGATACTGAAAAGACTTGGGGTGTTTCTAATAATACGAAAGCTTATCATGGCAACTATAAGGCAACACTTCATAAGCCTGAGTATATAGGTGTTACATTGGTGGCTAATAGCGCTGAATATGATTATAATGGACAATACCAAACAATCTCTGGTTATAAGGTTTATCTTGGTAATGAAGAGTTGGTTGGAGTTGAATTTGAGGGAGTTGAAGCCTCTGCTCGACGCAATACAGTAGGAGTGAGCAATGTCACCATTAAGGGGTATACGTTGAGAAATACTAAGGACAAGAGTGGCATATATGTCATAGAGAAGGTCACAAACGGTACTTTGAAGATTAACCCTATTGACGTAACGGTGTCAATTACAGGTAAGAATA
>JAGCWQ010000130.1 GCA_017961765.1 Paludibacteraceae bacterium
CGATGCTCAGTTCTCCGTTAACTCATACGTTTTGAGTTACTACGTGGACGGCGGCCTTGTTGAATCCGCAATGACTGAATACGGCGCACAGATTGTTCTGATTGATGAACCAACTGAGGAAGGTTATACATTCTCGGGTTGGGATGATACCTACTCGACAATGCCTGCGTTCGACGTAGACATTCATGGAACGTTCACCATAAACAAGCACACGCTCGCATTCTACATTAACGACAACGAAGTTTCTTCAAGTACAGTAGAATACAACACGGCTCTTACGGTTCCTGAATCACCGGAAGAAACAGGGCATACTTTCAGCGGTTGGACTGCAATGCCCGCAACAATGCCTGACAATGATGTAAGGGTTGACGGTTGGTTCATTGTAAACCAATACACGCTTACGTTCAACATAGATGGACAATTCTATACGAGCATTACGCAGGACTACAACACTCAGGTAACGGCACCTGTTCCTGAACATGTGACAGGATACACGTTCGGCGGTTGGGGCGACGTGCCTGCAACTATGCCGGCTGAGGACATGACATTCAACGGAACGTACAATATCAATTCTTGGACAGCCACGTATTATATCGACAACAACGAGTATTCAACGCAGGTTTACCAATACGGAGCAACGATAGATTATCCTTCCGTTACTCCGCCTGACGGATACACGCTCAAATGGACGAAAGAATATCTTACAATGCCTGATTACGACATAAGAATTGACGGCGTTTTTGAAGAACATGTCGCTCCAAAAACTATTTATTATGGAATGGTCCTCTCCGGAGAAGAAAACAGAGTAGACCCTGACAATCTCGACTCATTTGACTACGAGGATGGCGTAGAAGTAACGGCTGTATTTGTTATTCCTGCCGACCTTGACTACGATGAGTTGGAAACCGACGAAGAGTTTGCTGAATGGGACGAGACGCACATGTTCAACTACTACTTGCTTGTTCCTGAAGGAAAACAACTGACGTTCAAGAACGCAAAGGGAAATGTGAAGACAATGAACCCTAAAGGAACCAGAGTGATAAACGAAGAAAACTACACAATGTATTATTCTCCGGCTACCACGCAAACGTCAGAGTCTTCAACGTTTAACATGAAAATAACGATCACAGAAAACTAATAGAAAATGGCAGAAGATATTACTAACAGGTATTACGACGGAGAAGAGAACATCATAACCCAAACCGAGTCGTTGTATGTTGATGCGGGCCGCCCGCTTGACATAAAGCAGACTCCTGTAAACTCATATGATGAACTTCTTCTTAACAAACGAAACCTCGGTGGCATTCCAATCAGCAAAAGATATGTTGGAATGACTGTCACCGTCCTCAACTCTGACACAACAAAGGTGCCTGTTGAATATTGGTTGGTTAACGGAACGACGAACCCATGTTGGAAAATAAAAACAGGAAACGTCGTAAAGACAAAAGCCAGCCTCCTTGCGATTAGTTCGAGTGCCTGCACTGTCGGACTTGAAATGGTGGTTCAGGAAGACGAAAGCAACGAAGGGAAAGTCACGAAATATTGGGTAACCGATATTAGCAACGGCGTTGTCACGTGGACTCAGAAACAATACGGAGGCGGTTCTGCCGTTACCGTGGAAGGAGAAGACCAAGAAACGAATTAACATAGTAAACAGATAAACAATTATGGCAAATTTCAAAGGCTTTAAACAAGTATCGCTTGATGCTTACAACAACACTCCACTTGAGGAGAAGAAAAACTATCTATGGCTTGTCCGCGACCTCAGCGGAGAAACCGTACTCAGTTCAGCAATCTACTTTGGCTCCCGCAAATATGCAGAGGTCAACGACGATGCCGCTTCCAATGAAAAAGTTAACGACATCATCAATACGCTCGGCAGCGCGGTAGACCAAAACGGAGAATGGGTTGGGTTCCTCCCTCTTGACGAACACGAAATTCTCGGAGACTCAGGACTCACCTCAATTTCTGACGCACTTGAGGCTCTCGAAGCCGCAATCCTCGCAAACAAGGCTGAAATAGAAGGCAAGGTTTCACAGGCTGACTACGATGCTAAGGTTGCCGAACTCGAAGAGAAAATCGGCAAGATTTCGGAAGACGCTATCACCGCTATCACCGAAGAAATCGAAGCAATCGAAGAGGAGCTGGAAGGCAAGGCTGACAAAAAGGATGTAGAAGACGTTGACAAGAAAGTCGACGATTTGGCACAGGAAGTCAGCGACGCACTCGACAACGTAAACGGACAGATTACTGCCGTTACGTCAGAAATCGAAGCCGTTGCCGCTGAGCTCGACACCAAGGCTGACGCTGACAACGTTTACACCAAGGAACAGACCTACAACAGGGAAGAAATCCACGAGCAGATTAACGCTAAGGTTGCCGGTCTCTTCCATTTCGTAGACGAAGCAGTAAGCGTTTCAGCAGACGAAACAACAATCACTCTCGCTAACGGCGACGAGGTTGTTGCCGACGAAGACAACAAGGGAGACGTCTATCAGATTGGCGATGCCGAATACGCTTCAAACGGCGAGAAATGGGTGAAGCTCGGATTCAACATGGATCTGTCACAGTTCGCTACCAAGGAATTCGTTGAAAGCGGCCTCAGCATGGAGGCTGCAGCCCGCGAAAAAGTGGCAGAAGACCTTGCAGTTACGCAGGAAGCCCTCGCTAAGGAAATCGAAGACCGTGAAGAACTCGCAAACGAGGTTCAGGAAATTAAAGAATCTTCAACCACGACCGCCGCTACGTTCAGCGACGCCGAGGAAATGGAACTCCAACTCGGCCAAATCGTCTATGTAACAACCAGCGAAGAGGTGTCAGGTATCACCTACATGCCGGGTGCATACATTTACACTCAGGACGGTTTGAAGAAACTCGATTCCACGACTCCTTCAACGAGCACGACTCTCGACGAGAGGGTTGAGGCTCTCGAGAACAACGTAGGTGCTATCAACACCGTACTCGGGGACGAAGCATTCGAAGGCGATAGCATTACGGGTGCAATCGCAGCGCTCCAAAACGACGAGACCCACATAATCAGCGGAGACGACGTAGAGGAATAATCATTAACGGGCCGTCGTTCACGGCGGCCCTTTTATAAAACAACAGTAAGATGCCAAACGCAACATTCAAAGGCTTTAGACAAGTAACAAAAAGTTTCTTCGACGAACTCAGCGATTCGCAGAAGCAAGGATACCTATGGTTTGTGCGTTCGAACATTGTTACGGGTGACACGGAAACCTACGACGGGGATATCTTTCTCGGAACAAGGCACTACGGACACTTCGGATCCGATGTAGAGGCACTTGAGGACAGGCTCAACAGAATTCTTTACAATTCAGGTCTCGTTGACGAGAGCGGAAACACCGTAGTTCTTTCAGAAATCTACTTGACAAAAGTGGAGGCGGATGAAACTTACGTACAGAAAACGACACTGTTCAACGAGAACGAGACAGCCCAAAACCCGCTTGGTATTTTGATAATCGGTGGCAACGACACCGGAAGTAACGAATAACAAAAAAACTATCAAATAAAAAATGGCAGAAAAAATTTTTAAAGGCTTTAAACAAGTAACCGAAGGCACTTTCCAAGCCGAAACCGGTTATATCTATTTTGTTCGTAATTCCGCAAACACAGGACATACGGACGGATATCTTCAGTTCAACGGCAAAAAATACGGAACCGCCGCAGAGGTTGCCGCTGATCTTGAAGCGAAGATTGGAACGCTCCCTGAGGGCTACGATAATCTTGTTGCCTACATTGACGCACAGGTTAGTGCAATTACCGGCGATTATGCAACAAACGAGACCGTCGGTACTCTTAGCGGTCGCGTAGACGAACTCGAAGCCGTTTCAGCCGACACGAGACTCGGCGTTCTCGAAGCCGTTTCAGCCGACACGAGACTTACCGACCTTGAAAACAGCGCTCACACGCACGATAACAAGGCAGTACTTGACGACATTTCCGCAGAGAAGGTGGCCGCTTGGGACGCACTCTCAGGCATGTCCGATGAGTTGGTGGTCGTTGTTTCCGCATACACGGGAAGTGACGAGGGACTTACGGAAGGCTATCTCAAAACCTACAAAATCTTCCAAGGCGGCGATCTGGTAGGAACGATTGACATCCCTAAGGATCTCGTAGTTTCTTCTGGACAGATTGTTGAGGAGAATGGTGTAAAATACCTCCGTCTC
>JAGCWQ010000131.1 GCA_017961765.1 Paludibacteraceae bacterium
CTCCCAAATCTTTGTACCTTTGCGATGATGACTTGTCCAAGGTGGCTTAATTTGATTTTTTCGGCCGTTTCCCCCTAGGGGGAAAGGTTATTGTTTAATTAAAATATTAAGGTAACTGGTCTGATAAGTGATAGTATTACAGAGGTACATCTTGCTTATGCGCCAAGGCACTGCTTTCTTATGTATAAAGATAAAGACGACCTTTTCCCTGAAGATTGGGTAAATGTAGCTCTAACAGTACAGCAATACCAGCCCACATTTGCCATAAAAGAGTTTTTTTGCATAAAAGACTCAGCAATCATAGTTGGGACTTACCTCACCCCATTGTCGGACAAACAAACCATAGCAATGCAATTATCCGACTTAGCACTTATCTACCACAACAAATATAAAAAATACGACGATTTCACTCTTAAGTGCGTGGAAAAATCCTTAAAACACATGAAAAAAAATCCCAATGCATTAGTAATAAAAGGGAAGTCTTTGACGGCAATACTACAAACACATCTCAATCAAAATGGCTATAAGAAAGATGCATATACAGATAAAATAGATACCATGAGAAAAAAATGCTGGGAAGCTTTAGAATCTACACATTGGACTAAAGAAACTCCAGAACTCAGGGAAAAGTGGAAGCCGTCATACACAACAGTCAACGAAATAAAAAAGAGCACCCAATACATAAAAAAATAAGAAAAGATGATAGCAAAAAAAATCATATTATACGTATCCGCTGCAATAACAATGACAAGCAATGTTGTGGCACACCCTTGCATGACTCCATATTCCTATTGTGCCAATAACCCAGTGAGATTGGTAGATCCTGATGGGCAAGATTACCAAGAAGATATCAGCAAAAAGAATCGAACGATAACTATTTCTGGCACATACTACACAACCGATGATGACGCAACATCTGCGCAAAAATCCGTTGATTTTTGGAATAAACAAAGCGGCAAATTCATCTATAGAGTAACCAACAGAGAGAACAGAACTGACGTGACAGATTTCAAAGTCAACTTTTCTTTAAGTGTCAAGAAAATAGGTAAATCCACAGATGACAGCCAAAAAAGGCAGCTCATCAGCAGACATATAATGGAAGACCCTAATAAAACAGGAAACGGCTATTCTGTGACTGCAGACCAAAACATAAAAAGAGAAAATAGCAATGGCAATACAACGCAAGGTAAACTTATCTACATTAAAGAGAGCAAAAAAGACGCCACAACAGGAGCACATGAGGTAGGACACACATTAGGATTAGACCATTTCAGTTCAGGTATAATGACTCCAGGAGAGCCTGACGCATTCAGATCTGACGAAATTGAGGGAAGATACATAAAAATGATAATTGAAAATCCGCTAAAAGGGAAAATAACAAAAGAAGGAGGTGTTCCTTGCGGAAAAGGAATAATCGCTCCAAAATCCGACAAGATAGATTTAAAAGAATACAAAGGGACAGTCATCAAAAATGAACAATATAATGAATAAAACAAGTTGTTTAGGAATCTCATTTTGCTTGATGCTATTATCATGCAAATCACTACACGACATAGGAATAGCCAACTACAAAAGTTCTGATGGTTATAAAAATCTGTATGTGGTAGACACCATAACCATATTCCAGCCCATCTCTTTTTCCTCAAAAGAAGGGTATAGAGTTGTAACGGATGAAGAAACTTTCCAGAAACTCAAATCTTACAATGCCGAAGTTCTTAAAGAAGAAGGAGTGTTCCTATTAGAATATGCGCAGGAGCTTCCTTATGATATTCCAGAAGGTCTATTGACAAGATCCATTTCTCTTGATGATTACCAAGTGGAAGAACGAAGCGTAGAAAAAACAACAAAGACTATCCAAATCAGAAAACACCGAGGCAATATCACATTCTTACTATTGTTAATCAATCAAAATTACTATAACCAAGCTTTTCTTGGAATCGATGGGCCTCAAACATTCGACGTAAAGAATAATCATTTATATCACAAGGCACTATTCCCCCTTAAACGACAAGAAAAATAAGCATGCTCTTTCTATCTCAAGCTTCCAAAACATAGAAAAAAGTTCATTCTAACTCTTGGCAAAGACAAAAAACTTGCAAACCCTGAGTTTTGTAAAATGCAAATAGTTCTTTTCTATTTTTTCCAAGCGGGATTCCTTTTTCTCTCTTCTTTTTCGTACTTTTGCTAAAATTTAGATGAACTCTAAGAAAAAGACGAAACAAATGAAAAAATATTTCATCGGCATCTCTTTATCCTTGACAATGCTATTCCAGGCATTTGCCATCGGACAGACTAACAATTATAAAATCAAGGTTGTAGGAGGTAAAGAATACTACGAATATCCAGTGGAGACAAGCGAAGGTTTCTACTCCGTTTCCAAGAAATTCCACATCTCGGAAGAAGAGATCAAAGCAGCCAACCCAAGCGCAGCCAACGGCTTGACGAAAGGTTCGACTCTACTCATTCCTGTACCTAAATACGACATTCACAAGGTTCAGAAGGACGAGACGCTCTACTCCGTAAAACAAAAATACAACACTTCGTACGACGAACTTTACAAGCTCAACCCCACCCTCAAAGACGGTGGATTGGTGGCCGGATCTGAAATAAGAGTTCCGAAAAACGGTTCAGCGAACAAACCATTATTGGCTCAAGCCCCTGCCCCTACGGCCGAGACAAAACCTGGCTTCACATCTCACGAAGTAAAAGCGGGAGAAACGCTCTTCAGCATCAGCCAACGCTACAACGTGAGCGTGGACGAGATTACCCGACTCAATCCTTCGGTAAAAAGCGGCCTTCAAAACGGTCAAACCCTCATCATTCCGCCTAGTCACGCCAATACGGCCAGCACAAATACCGAAGCTCCGAAACAAGAGGCTCCGAAAAGCAATGGCATGATGAAAACACACAAGGTCCAAAAAGACGAGACGCTTTTCGGCATCTGCCAAAAATATGGCGTTTCTCGTGAAGACCTCCTTCGCATCAACCCTGGCTTAGAGGGGAACATCAAAGAGGGACAAGTGCTCACTATCCCTGCCGACAGCAAGCCTGAAGTGGTGGAGAAGGTGAAAATCCGTCAAATGCACGTCGTAAAAAGAAAAGAGACGGTGGCAAGCATCAGCAAAATGTACGACCTCACGGAAGCAGAATTGCTGAAAGCCAACCCTATCATTGACAAAGAGGTGAAAAAAGGCATGACCATCGTCATCCCTGAGAAGGAGAGCGTTCAGGAGAAGAAAATCAACTACGGAACCCATACCGTACAAAAAGGAGAGACGCTCTACAGAATCAGCAAGACATACGGCATTGAGATCGATGACATCATTCTGCTCAACCCTACGGCCTACACAGAACTGAAAGAGGGACAGACCTTGCTGATTGCCCAACCAGATCCGACTACAGCCACCAAAGTAGAATTGAACGGATTCGAACTGCACACTGTCAGCCAAGACGAGACCATCTACGGAATCGGTCAAAAATATGGCTTGGAGCCGGAACTTCTTTACCACTTCAACCCCGACACAAAAGAGAAACTGAGCGTGGGAAAAATCCTCCTCATCCCAGACAGCCTGCATAGATCATTGGCACTCAAGAAGGAGAAGGACACGACTCCTAAAAAAGAGCTCAACATCGCTTTGGCTCTGCCATTCCAATTCTCGAAGGTGACTGAAACCAGTGTTTTGGAAAAGAATGCGAAAAAATTCGTCGAGTTCTACCAAGGTATGCTCATCGCCATCGACAGCATGAAGAAGAAAGGCATATCAACGAACCTATTCGTCTATGACTCAGGAAAGAGCGATGCGGATGCGAAGAAATTGTTCGCCAACGATGACTTGAAGAAGATGGACTTCATCATAGGTCCTGCTTACACGACACAGATCAAAGCCTTCTCCGAGTTTTCTGAGAAGAACAACATAAAATTGATCATACCGTTCTCTTCCAAGTCAGAAGGGACAATGACGAACCCCAACATTTTCCAACCCAACACGCCTCAAGACCAACACAACTACTTGACTGCAAAGGCTATCATCAACACCTTCAAATTGGATAACATTGTGTTAGTCAGCTTCAAGGATCCTGCTTACAACAACTTAAATCAACTCTCGGACACACTCAAAGCCATGTTGAAGGCAGCAGGAAAGATTTATACAGAAGTGACTTACAGCAACATCGAATCAGTAAAATCAGGACTCATCTCAAAGAGCGACAATGCGGTCGTCACCCTGACAACCAACCAAGTGGCACTCAACAAGATACTTCCTGTCCTAAACATGTTGGGAGAAAAGCATAGTATAAAGATTGTAGGGTTCCCTGAATGGCAATCCTACCAAAGTATCACAAAAGACATGTTCCAGCAAGAGACCTTCATACCAAGTACGTTCCACATCAACTTCAACGACGAACACGTACGCACCTACTTGAAGAGGTATAGGTCACTCTATCGCTCGGAACCCGACAACTCACAATCCAACCAAACGCAATATGGTATGTTGGGCTACGATCTGACCATGTACTTCTCCGAAGCAATGTCCAATTTCGGTCGCGACTTCGAGGAGAACATCGGCAACATCCCTTACAAACCGCTTCAATGCGACTTCAAGTTCAAAAAGATCAACGAGATGGGCGGTTACTACAACCACCATATCTATTTCATCGACCACAATGCCCAAACAGGGCTTACGGCTGTAACATTCGAATAAAAAAGAGATGCGCAAATTAGTATTATTCATATCGACCCTCCTACTCTGCTGCTCGGCAAACGCACAGAGAAGCAAGTTCACGCAAGAAGTTTCCGTGGGCATCAACGGAGGACTTAACTTCTCCGAAGTGAGTTTCCTCCACAACAACAAAAACAGCTATAGCAAATACTTAGGTACATCAAGCATGAGACAAGGCTTAAAAGCCGGTATTGCAGGACGCTATATAGCCCAAAAACATTTCGGAATACAATTAGAGGCGAACTATGTACAAGCCGGTTGGAAAGAGAAATTCAAAGAAGAGACTTTGCTTCATGGAACCGATGTTCAAGGTCTGACCTTGGAAAGAGAGATAGACTATCTCGAAGTTCCTTTCTTAGCCCACATCTACTTCGGGAAAAAGTTCAGATACTACTTCAACTTGGGTCCTAAATTGTCCTTCCTCACCTCATTCAAAGAGTTGGAGAGCAACGAGAACTTTGACAAGGAACTCTTCAAAGTGGATGGAATGGACGACCCCCGCATAGAGGACGACCCCTACTACCGAAAGGTGGACTACGGTGTCAGCATCGGCCTCGGCTTTGAATATCCAATAGGAAAGACGAAATTGGGAGTGGAAGGCCGCTACGGCTTCGGTTTTGAGGACATCTTCCCGAACTCTAAAAGTGACCTATACCAACGTTCCAACAATCAAATGGTATCCTTGACCATGTCCATCCTTTTCCCAGTATTGGAGTTTAAGAGATAACAAAAATTACAAGTCCTAACATAAAAAAGACGCAGCCTTAAACTGCGTCTTTTTGCTAAATAATCATTAATATATATAATCAAGACTTTTTATGAAAGGAGACTTTTCACTCTTACCTAAAATATAATTGTTATAATCCGACAAAATCTTCTCCTAACTTCCGCTCCTGGTAAGAAGCGACTTCCTCATCCGAAGGATGCTTAGCCATAATTTTACGTTTAGGCATGGCATTCCAAGACAAGATATCCCATGTACTCCATTGTCCGTTTCTATTGATAAAGGCGAAGAAAGGCAAACCATCCTTATCCTCTTCATACAAACAGATTTCAGACAAATCGACAAATGAGGTGTCCAATCGGGTGACGGCAAAACGCCAACCATACGAATCTTCCCCTATCGTCTCATAACTATTCTGGAAGGATATCCGATAAATCATCGTATCCTTCTCTGTGTTCAACACAATCTTATTTCCTTCCATCCGCACAGAAACAACAGCCTTCACACCTTCCGGTCTCTCCACCTTTTCCATTTCGCTTTTGGAAGAATTGAAATAAGACAAACCACCAAACTCCAATGTGGGCAAGGATGATATTCCAGACTCAGCTCCTTCGATCGATTTTCCCCCTTGCACACTTACAGATGGATACGAAGAGTCGTCTCCACTGCCTTGCGAATTTGTCGAGCAACTTGCCAACAAAAGCATCGCACATATTATAGCATACAAATGTTTCATAATAATTCGTTTTTAACAAACACTTTCTTGAAATTAGTTTTTTTGTTTCAAAAAAGCAAGAAGCAACACTTTTTTATAGGAAAACATCGGCAAAAGATGATTTAAGACAAGAAGAGGAGTACTTTAACAAAGGTAGATTAGGGATAATGCACTAAGAAAGCCATAAGCAGAAAGACTTACAGCGGTGTGTAAATCCACCACAATAAGGAAATAAGCCAACTATCCAACAAGAAAAGAAATAGCCCCGCACAAATAATTGCACAGGGCTACTCTATGGATTGCTAATCATTCAGAGTTGATATTCCCAACAGACTACCATTGCATAACCCATCGAAAGGAGCAATAAAGCCTTAGCCATATTAGCCGTAAACTGATAGTCCATCAGAGATGATGCTTTGGCCAACGAATATAGGAAATAGCCGCAGGTCACCACTATAGCACATACGAAATAACGCCATCCCCAAGAGCCTTCCAACGGAGAGAGGGCAAAAAGAAGGTAGGCAGAAACAGCCAATGCCACGACCACACATACCCCAATCAAAATCTTTGTCTTCTTATAGCCTAACACCACCGCAAAAGTGTGGCATTCCAACTCTCGATCTCCCTTTTCCGTAAATAGGTCCCGCGCCATCTCATAGATGAAGGTCCAAACGAAAGCCAAGATTCCAAAAGCGCCCATCCAGCCCAACACCAAGTTGGCAATGAAATTCACGTCGTCAGAGGGCTCGTAAATCAAGTTCATATACCTCAACTCCAACAAGGCAATAAAAACGGGTACCATTCCCATCAGGAATGCCACGATGAGATTTCCCAAAACATATTGACGCTTATAGGAGGATGAGTAGAACCAGAGCAAGCCCAAGAACATGACATAGACCAAGAAGTTCGTCAACGACATCGTCTTCACGCACAAAAGAATACCCAAGAGCATTCCAATGCCCGACAAGACCTGATAAAAGAGCATGGTCTGCTTCTTTGTCAATGTCCGCCCCACTACACGAGTCAACGGCTTGTTTATCTCATCGATACGCATATCGAAATAATCATTGATCACATAGCCTCCTGCCGCAATAAAAAACGAAGAGAGGAGCATTATATAAAAATCAGCCGGCGGCATAGCTGGCTCCAACGTATATTGAGCCAAAACGGGGATCAAAACCCAATGATACATCATCAATTGAATGGAAACGACCAACAAAAGGTTGGGCAGCCTAATCAATTTCACATACTCCTTAACAGATTCCATAACTATATTGTATTACTATATCTCAACCTCATTTCTTCACAGTCTCTCCCTTGATAATCAAAGGGACTTTCTTAGAACCCTTCGCTGTAGAAACCACCTTGACTGTCTTATGGAAAACACCACTAACATTGTTTTTATAGCGCACACAGACCGAACCCGTATCCCCCACTGCCACCGGAGTCTTGGTCCAGCCAGCCGAGACACAACCACAAGAGGCCACCACATCCCTTATCAACAAAGGTTCCTTACCCTCGTTCTTAAAGACGAAACGGTGATAAACAGGACCTGAGCCCAACTCGACCTTGCCAAAATCATACTCCTTCTCTTCCCATTTCATGGTTTCCGCAGCATACAATGCATTAGTCAGGAGCAAAAAAAACATTGAAAAAAGTAATCTCATAAGCCACATTTTTAGAGTGAACCAACAATCGCAAAGATTGTTCAAATACACCTTTATCCTTATTCAAAAAAATACTCAGTCACGAACAAGAGACCCGAGACGAGGAACAAAACTCCCAAGCCCCTTCTAAACCACAACTCAAACTTGGAAAATTTGCCATACCACTGGGATAGGCTCTGCGCACTGTAGGCCAATACCCAAGAGAGAACCAGCACAGGGAGAGCAGCCCCAACGGCAAAAGAAACCGGCAGAAGAACCGCCATCGGAAGAGATTGAGAAAGGGACAAAGGCATCATCAACCCGAAATAGACAGAAGCACAATAAGGGCAAAAGGCAAAAGCCAATAAAAACCCTACGAAAAATGCCCTGCGCACAGAAAACTTCTTTTCCGACAAGTTGAAACGAGCCACACACTTATCCGCAAACCCATGGATATGAATCACATCCAACATCAACAGCCCCACCAAGATAAAGAGAGGACCGACCATTACTCCGACCCAATACTGTATCTTTGCGCCAAACTCCGTTCCGCCCGTAAAATAAAGAAGGGTAATTCCCAATAAAGCATAAGCTACCGTCCTGCCAATCGTATAAGCAACACTTCGGAAGAACAAACGCCCAGCACGGATTTCTTCTGTAGTGCCAGCCTTCGACATATAGGATAATGCAGAGATATTAGCAGCCAATGTACAAGGGCTAACACAAACGACCAAACCCATCAAAAATGTTGCCAATACAGGGAAATCCTTACCCATCAATATGTTTATGACTTCATCCATTCAAACAGCGCTACAAATTGGAGCAAAATTAATCTTTAATATACAAATCCCCAAAAAATCAATAACCAAATATATTGGACAGCTTTGCCTCCAACATATAGCGACGAGGGTTTATGGAAATAACCCTGCCGTCCGGTCCTATCAAGACCCCGTATGGAATCTTATGAACCCTATACATCTTGGAAATGGGGCTTTCCCAATAAAGCAGATCCGAAGCCTCCGTCCAACCGTAGGGATTCTTCTCTACCGCCTCACGCCAAGCCTTCTCCTCACTGTCCAACGAAACAGACAAAACTTGGAAACCCATCTTTCGGTATTTCTCGTAAGACTTCGCTATGCGCTGGCGACGGTCGGCACTCGGTTCACACCAAGAGGCCCAAAAATCAATAAAAAGGTACTGCCCGGCGAAATTCGCCAAGGAAACCGTATCTCCCGAAATTGTAGGCAACTTGAAATCAGGAGCCACCGACTCCACACTCAACTTCTGATTGAGAGCCAACTCCTCGTTCAAGAACTTCACATACGGAGATTCTGCAATGGAAGGATCGAACGTCACGATGATATCCTTCAACTTATTCACATCGAAATATTGCATCAAGACACAGACAAAGTAGGCCGCACCGACTGATGTGGGATTTCCGGCGACAAAACGTTGCGTGTTCTGAAGCAACTTTTCCGAAGCCTCGTTATACCTTCTCGTCAAAGACTTCACCTCTTCATAATCATTCTGCTTCTTGGCATTCGTAATCTCTATGAGCAAATTATTATGCTCCCACTTCATCTTCATCATCTCCTTCTGAAGATAGGAAAAATCGTTATGCGAACGGGAACCCGTCACCTTCACCTCATCTGGCAAAAGGATGGAGCCTGTCATATCAATCTTAGAATTCTCCACAAGGACATCAATCGGATTCATCCTGCCCACCTGCACATACATCATCGTAGGAGAATCGACATGCCCATGAAAGCGGAAATTACCGCCTCGGATATCCGTACTATCCAAGACAACCAAATCGCCCAATTCGTTCTGTTTCAACAAATAAGCCTTGGAAGCGTTCACAAAACGCAAGTCGCCATGAATCAAGAACGATTCGTCCCTCAAACAAGAGGAACAAATAAGCAAAAGAAGAAAGAGAAGAACACGAACCATCGGAGCCATTTTGATTTCTTTTTAATATGCATAAAATAGTATCACAAATAGAAGAGTCTGGATTGAAACGCAAAACGCCAATCCGCAATAGCCCAAACAAAGAAGAAAAGAAGGGCAACCGCACACGTCGATTACCCTTCCCTAAATTTATTGATTCAAAAGAGCAGAAGCAAGATTACTTCTTGATAACTCCATTGATTTGCAAAACAGAGATACCCTTGTTGTTTGGATCGTTCGTAATCAAAGTAACACGGTTGGTGAAATCGCCTGCAGCGAAACCTTTCGTATTGATCTCCAACTTGATGTCGGCCTTCTTTCCTGGCTTGATTGGCTTAGAAGGAGCCGTCAAATTGATAGCCTTGCTGTCTGCAGAAGCCTTACGGATATACAAATCGCTCTTACCCTCGTTGGCAACTGTGAACTTGTAAGTCTTCTTAGAATCAGCCTTCAAGTCACCCAACTTGATAACGTTTCCAACCTTAACAACAGGAGCGTTAGCCTTCTCCTCAGCCGTCAAAGAAGCGAAGTTCTCTTGGATATTTCCGTGGATGGAGATAACAGAGTTCTTACCGTCCTTTACAACTGACTTGCCATTGACAAGCACCTCAACATCTTCTGAGATTGAACCCCACTCGCCTGCGTTCTTCTTGATAGTTACATCGATGGTACCCTTCTCGCCAGCCTTCAACTTTTCTGGAGAAGACTTGATTTCCATATAAGAAGGAACGTTCTTGAATGAAACAGTCATGTCAGCCTTTGTGTTGTTCACGATTTGAACACGCTCAGTCTTACCATTCTCATACTCTACTGAGTTCATATAGACGTGCTTCTTCTTCAAACGCAAACCGTCGAAATCGATTTGATATTGATCTTCTATCTTAGCAGCCTTAGGGATAACCTCACCCTTGATGGTCAATCTCTTATCGCCTGCATTGGAAGTTACAGTAATAGTCTTAGTAAATGCACCTGGACGACCACTTGCATTGTAAGTAGCAATCACGGTACCCGTCTCACCTGGAGCAACAGGAGTCTTTGTCCACTCAGGAGTCGTACATCCACAAGATGCCTTCACCTTTTGCAAGACCAAGTCAGCACCACCGGTGTTCTTGAAGGTAAATGTACAAGACACCTTTCCAGTCTCTTCCGGAAATGTTCCGAAATTGTGAACCAAAGTGTCAAACGTAATCTCAGGAGCCTTTCCGCTCACACTTGCGACATCTGTAGCCTTTCCGCTCGCCACCGTTTTGTTGTCTGCAGCAGATGTAGTAGCTACAAATGCAACTGCCGACAAAAAGAATAATAGCAACTTTTTCATGACTCTTTCTTTTGTATTAATTTTTACTTGTTTTTTAATTTCAATTTCAAGAAGGAAGAGAACCATTCATAATGAATCCACAACCTTACGGAATGCAAAATTATAAATAAACTAACAAAAACGAGTTTATATCTCAAAATAAAACTTAACAAATCAAAAAAAGAAGTAGTTTTTTAGTCCATCAAGAAAGAAAGCATCCCACATAGGACATTTTTTTATATTTTTGATGAAAATTTCAATAGACATAAACTGATGAGAAAACTCATTGTTTCATTCACAGCGATGCTCCTATCCGCATCCCCTTTTTCGTTCGCCCAATTGGAGAACTGGAGTGTGGTCTCCCCTCTCAAAACCAAGACGACATTAAGCGGAAGCTTCGCCGAACTACGAAGGAACCATTTTCATGGCGGTCTGGATTTCAGAACACCAAACGGGGAAAACACCCCCATTTATGCCATTGACAAAGGCTACGTCTCCCGAATCACCATCTCGGCACGGAGCTACGGAAAACTAGTTTACATCACCCACCCCAACGGATATATGACGCTATACGCCCACCTGAACGGGTTCGTGCCTAAACTGGACTCCATCGTCAAATCCAAGCAATACGCAAAACGTAGCTACGAAATCGACTTCACATTAGACTCGAACGAATATCCCGTAGAAAAGGGGGAACAATTCGCCTTGTCTGGCAACACAGGAGCCTCTGCCGGCCCGCACCTCCACTTCGAAATCAGGACTACGGAAGAGCAATACATGCAGAATCCTCTAAAACTCAATAAAGATTTCCAATTCGTAGATGACAAGAAACCACGCATATTTGCCGTGAAGCTCTACGGAGTGAATGGGGGCTCCATCAACGGGAGCAAAGAAAAAAGGTTCAACTCCGTCATTGTAAAAGGGAAAGGAAGAAAACTGCAAGCGGCCAACAACATAAAGGCGTGGGGAGAAATCGGCTTCGGCGTGAAAGCCAACGATTACATGACAGGAACAAGCTTCACCCATACGCCACGACACCTGAAAGTTTATGCCGACGGCAATGTCATATCGGACATCACCATCGACAACTACAAATATTCCGACACGAGGGCTCTCAACAATTTCATCGACTACAGCCACCAAGCCAAAACCGGCGAATTTTTCATGCGCTCGTTCAAGGACAAAAACAACCCATTGGATTTTTACCATGGGACAACCGGCCTACTGGAGATCAACGAAGAACGTGACTACCTCCTCAAATACGAGGTGATCGACGACTTCGGCAACTCCGACACCATTGCCTTCACCATCAAGGGGGAACGCCACGAGCCTATCTTGGAATCACCTAAGACTGGGGACAAAATCACGGCTGGAGAGGGCTATTTCTACGATAAGGGAGACTTCCTTTTCCACTTCCCTGCCAACGCCATCTACAAAGACCTTTACACGGACTACAAAGAGAAAGGCGGAGGTAGATATTTCTCTTCCATCTACTCCATCGGCAACAGAGAGACTCCGTTGCACACTTTCTGCGACATCTCCATCAAAGTCAAAAAAGACAGTTCCGATCTTGACGTCTCCAAGCTCTTCATCGCAAAGCTAAACGAAAACGACTTGATTTATGGATCGGCTGGAGGTAAATATACCAATGGCTATATGGTCGGCATGACCAACACCTTGGGAAAATTCGCCGTAGCAGAAGACCGGACACCGCCTGTCATCTCGTCCGTCCACACCAAAGGGCTGAGAGGCTACCCCGTACTAGTCTTCAAAATTGGAGACGGGCTCTCGGGTATTGCCAGCTACGACGGCTACATAGACAACGAATGGGTGCTTTTCGAGCATGACGCAAAGACACATACCATTCGCTACCAGATAGACACGAAGAAATTCGAAAAAGGCAAAAGCCACTCTTTCAAGTTGGTAGTAAAGGATTATTGCGGCAACACAGCCACCTACTCGAAAACGATATTTTTATAAAATAGGATTTCCAAAGAAATAGATCGACACTTATATGGCTTCATTAAAAAAAATCAAAGTTTTGTTTCTCGCCTCCTTAATGGGCATCGGCCACATGCAAGCGGGAACGAACATATTAGTGGGAAAAAACGCTTCCGAAGACGGATCCTCTTTCTGCACCTACTCGGCAGATTCCTACACGCTCTACGGAGAACTCATCCACTACCCTGCCAACGAGCATTCCAAATATGCCACCACCGACATTTTCGGATGGGACACCCACAAATACCAAGGCAAGATAAAGCAAGTGCCTAACACCTACGCAGTCTTGGGAAACATCAACGAACACCAAGTCTGCATCACCGAGTCAACCTTCGGAGGACGAAGCGAATTGGTGGACACAACAGGAATATTGGACTACGGTAACCTAATCTACATCACGCTACAACGGGCAAAGACGGCGAAAGAGGCCATCGAAGTAATGACAGACCTTGTCAGCACCTACGGCTATTGTAGTTCGGGAGAGACCTTCTCCATTGCCGACCCCAACGAGATTTGGGTCATGGAAATGATTGGCAAAGGTCCCGATGTCAAAGGAGCCGTTTGGGTGGCCATGAAGGTGCCAGACGACTGCATCTGCGCCCACGCCAACCACTCCCGTATAACAACATTTCCACTGAAGGATCGAGAGAACTGCCGCTACTCCAAGGATGTCATCTCCTTTGCCAAAGAGAAGGGCTATTTCAACGGGAAAAACAAAGACTTTAGCTTCTCCGATGCCTACGACCCAATGGGTTTCACCGCCCGCCGATTCTGCGATTCAAGGGTTTGGAGCGTTTTCAGAAGAATCAATCCAGACATGGAGAAATACATAGACTATATCCTCGGAAAATCCAATGAGCGCATGCCTCTTTGGGTAAAACCATCCAGGAAAATCACGCTACATGAGCTAAAAAACTTGATGAGGGACAAATTCGAAAACACCCCTCTTTCCCTTGACAAAGACCCAGGATCAGAACCCTTCGGAGCAAAATACCGATACGCACCCCGTTATTGGCAAGTGGACGACGTGGAGTACTTCCACGAAACCCCAATCGCAGGTCCACAGAACGCCTTCTCGTTCGTGGCTCAGATGAGGAATTGGCTTCCCGACATGGTAGGAGGCGTGCTATGGTTCGGCGTGGACGATGCCACGTTCACCGTTTACATCCCCATCTATTGCGGAACGACGGCTGTCCCCGAATGTTTCCGGGCAGGAAACGGAAGCCTGCTGAAATTCTCTTGGACTTCAGCCTATTGGGTATTCAACTGGGTTTCCAACATGGCCTATGCAAAATATGAATATATGGAGAAAGACATCAAAAAGGTGCAATTGGACATAGAAACCAAATTGGAAGACAATCTGGAGGTAATCGAGGTGGCAGCCAAGTCACTCTACACAAAATCCCCAGAATTTGCGGCTCGCTTCCTCACCGAGTATTCAGAGAACCAAGCCCTGATTATGATGGATCAATGGAAAAACTTGGGAGAATTCCTAATGATAAAATATAGCGACGGTAACATCAAAAGGGAACGCAACCAAAAATTCATTGACAACGGTTGGGGTGTTCCAGACAAAATCATACAACCAGGCTACTCCCCACAATACTATAAAAACATCATTGATGCGACAGGCTCAAGGTACAAAGTACCAGAAAGCAAATAACCGATACAGAAAGGGAGGCACCGAAAAAAAATCGACGCTTCCCTTTCGTTTTGTAGAAAACAAAAGTCACCGACACGCGACCTTTCCTCTTTGGTGTTTCTCTAAAATAGCTTGAATTATGAAGTCCGTTTTGTTAGGTATGTTTTCAAGTATTTTCGTCACCTCCTCCGGTGCATTGAAACCATACGTTTTACAGGTGGTCTTCTTGCGGCCAGCGCCTTCACGCTTTCCGCCTCTTTTTTTCTTTTCTTCCTGATTTTCCATTTTTTACTTAATTTTGCAACATATAAGCCAGAACCGATGCGTTAAGATTTTTCGGACAGTCTTCTCACTGCCGCCTTTCCGCAACTGACAAAATATTCAAATTCGACAATTCATTTTCTTTTATTGCTTTCAATCAATTTTATGTATATTGACATTCACACTCATCAAATCCAACCGAGAGAGGACGTTCTCGCCATAGTCAACCTTTCATTTGAGAAGCCTCATCCTTCAGAAAACGGTCTGTACTCCATGGGCATTCATCCTTGGGACATTTCCGCCTTGTCTCCCTCAAAAACAGAGGAACAATTAGAAACGATACGGACCGAATCACTATTCGCCATCGGGGAAATCGGATTGGACAAGATAAAATCAAGCGACCTATCCACCCAACTCGAACTATTCAAAACCCAGATAGCCATCGCCAACCAGAGAAAGAAGCCCATCATCATTCATTGCGTCAAAGCCTTCAACGAAGTACTGCAACAAAAAACGGCCATCAAAAACCCTGCCATAATACATGGTTTCCGAGGAAAACCAATCTTGATGAAAAGCCTCTGCGACGCAGGATTCTTTCTCTCGTTCGGTGAACGATTCAACGAAAAGACCGTAGAAGAGACACCTTTGGATCGCCTGTTTTTAGAGACTGACGATAGCGAAACTACCATCCAATCCATCTACCAACGAGTGGCAGAAATCAAGCATTGCAACCTCTCTTCTTTGGAAAAATCCATTGAAGAGAACTTCAGAAGGCTATCCGCCGCACGTTAAAAACGTCCGCCTGCGCCACCGCCTCCGGAACGGCCGCCGCCCCTACTTCCATGGGAACCTCCGCCAAAGCTACCGCCTCCGCCGCCTCCGCGACCTCCGCGACCCGAAAGTAGTATATACAAGAGGTATAACATGATGGTAACCCATGGAATTCCTGTCGGATTATAGTCAACCTCTCTACCTTTGGCATCAAGGTAATAATACCGATTTCCAGTCTTCCAAAAAGAGGCGATAAAATTCATAAAGAAGCGTCTCGCCCAATTTGGTTCCTTTATCCTAACATTCTTACGCTTATGAAAAAGAGAATAGATGAGGTTAGGAAGTAACAAAACCAATCGAAGGGCCATTCCCGAGAAGAAGGCAATGAGGGCAAAGGCAATAAGATAAACGAAAAACGACTCTATTGGTCCCATATCGTCATCGTAGTAGTCATCCGAATCATTGCCGAAACGCGCCACCACCTCTGGATCGCTCGTCAAAATTGAGTAAATTGTATCTACGGTAGCCGTAATCGCAGCGTCCCAATCCCCCTCCTTTGCATGAGGTTCGAGGCAACGGTAACCGACCCTTTTACAGATGGCATCCGGCAATTCGCCTTCAAGTCCATATCCAGTCGTAATGTAATAAGATCTATCAAGAGTGGCCAATGTGATTACCAAACCTCGGTTCGTCTTCTCTCGTCCAATCCCGTACTGATTGAAGACCCTCAACGAGAACTGCTGTGGATCGTCATCATCCAGTTGTTCCACCACGATGACAAGCGTCTTGACGCCCGCTGAGTCTTCCAACATAAGCAACTTATCCTCTATATGTTGCACACACCTCGAACTCAAGATATTGTCCGGATTACTCGTGTACATAGGATAAATACCCGTCCTAGGAATCGGTATATTATCAGGATTGTAAGAGGCGGCCTGAAGAGTTGTGCCTGGAGATAAAAAAAGGAAGAAGAGGAGCAGAGCCAACAGCTTACCCCACATCAACTTCCCTATCACACGGAACTCGTCAAACTTCAAAATCACTCTTGACAAAAACATATCCATAAAGCAAGTATATCGCTAAAATGAAACATCTTCAATTAATGAAACAAAGATATAAAGAAAATCAATTGTCAGCAAAGATTTGAGATGAATCACACTTATAGAACAGACGGAAAATATAGCCGTTCCAAAGTTGAGGGAGGAATGCTCTACCACCTAAGTTTCAAGTTCTCTTTTCGTCTATTTTTTCTTTTCCAATGGCAAAATTGATTTTCTATCCAACTGAAACATAGGCAGAATGTTCATCCTGCTCAATTTTCCAATTTTTCTATCCTACACTTATGCTCCTTCGTCTTCTCATCGTAGCTGATGCCCACAAAAAGCAAATCGCCTTTGTAGTTGTTCAAGGCTTGGCAATAATTCTTCTCCTTAATCTGTTGCAAGGCACTCTCCGCACTCTTGTTGTGCTTTAGTTCGATTACCATAGCTGGAATGTTGGGCAGGTATGGTATCAGTACCAAATCCGCATAGCCTTTGCCCGTAGGCAACTCCTTCACCAACGTGTAGCGGGTGTTGGCGTAGAAATAGGCCAGACAGATGGCACTCTGAAAGCAATGCTCGTTGTTGTAGGTCAACGGGTTGGTCACTTCTGTATGGGCGGCGTCAAGTGCACGGGCCACTGCTTCCTCGTTGCCTTGGATGGTATCGTCGAGGAGTTTTTTGGAGGCGTTAATGATCTCCACTAGTTTCTTGTAGTCGGGGCTCAATTTGATGGATCTTACCCACTCCTGCCGCACCTCCTCATTGGGAATGCAACAAGTCTGTTCCTTCCTGTTGTAGGAAAGATAGCCCAAGTGTATCAAGTAGGTGAAGACATCGTCTTTAGAGTAGAAACAGTCCATCGTGTTCAAGAAGGAATGTACGTCCACCTCCACGCTATCGCCTGAAATCATACTAACCACATCTTGTCGGATTCCCTCGAAATCCATGAGGATATAGTCCTTCAAGGCCTCGAACGAGCCTGTGGTGGACCAATAACCACCAAACTCTTGATCCAAAAGAGCCGTGACGACAGACAGCGGGTTATACATGTCAGCTCTCTCACTCAATTTATAACCGTCATACCAACGGGCGCACTCGTCGGCATCCATGTTGTACTCCTTGCAGAGCGCCACTACCTCTTCCTTTGTGAAGCCTATATGTTCGGCAAATTGGCGGGGACGCATCATCGTGTATTCCTTGAACTCGTTCAATTTCGACTGCACCTTGTCGCGTACGACGGGAATGATGCCTGTAATATAAGCAAGGGCGATGGCCGGACGGATGGTCGTACCTTTGAACAACCCATTCAAAAAACTTAGATAGTTCTCAAATAATGTTTTCGGAACACGTTCCCGTACCAAGACATCATATTCATCGATTAGGATTACGAATTTCTCACCCGTTTTCGCATATACGCGAAGGATACATTGGTCTATACTGTCGTCCTGCTCCGAAAAAACGATATCCTTGAATTGTACCTTAAATTCATCCGCAACACGCTTGTCAATCTGACTTATCAGTTGCGCCTCTTCGTTTTTCTTCTTTGCATTTTGGTATAACTCGTTCAAATCCAACTTGATGACATTGAATTTGTTCAAGTATTTGTCATAACCGGGCACTTGTCCGAGTTTCATCTGACTGAAAGTCTCCCTTGTGTTGCAACCTTTTGAATAGTAGGCTGATATCATGTTTCCTGCCATGCTCTTACCGAAACGGCGCGGACGGGAGATACAGACAAAATCCTCCTTGGTACTGACCAATTTGTTCAGTTCCTCCATCATCAAGGATTTATCGATGTAAATTCTTGTCCCTTTGTCTTCCAAGAATGCGTCCGCATTCGGATTCAGATATAAGCCCATAATCTGTTTTTATTTTTACAAATATACGAGTTTTTGGCTTGACAAACAATAAAATGAGGCTAACGAGGAGTGATGACCTACGTCAACCAACCTCTGCCATGTAGGTGAGCTATCAAATTCTCACTCCAAATAGACCTTCACCGAACCCACCTTAATCTTAGACTCCACTAAGACTGGTATTTGTCGGACATCGTTCGTTATCCAGACATAGACAGGAGCACCCGCTTCAAACATGGTTCCTTCCACCACGGTGGCTGCACATTTCAAGCAGTCGTATTCCTTGCCCGTTCGTGTCTCTATCTTTTCCCTTTCCAAAACAGAGCCATAGATAGTATAAACAGAATCATTAAAAATCACATGGAACGGTATCTTACTCTTCTCCTTCCTATTGCGGACATCCATCGAACGTGCCACATAAACCGCATTGATGATATCCCAAGAACAATCTGGATGTCCTATCACTTTTGTCCGCACCAACGTATCCTTCCGGGAAGAGTAAGTCTTATAAATAAACTCTCCATCATAACGATAGTAGTCCTTCGTCACCACCCCATTTTCACTTGTGGAAGCCTGCATATAGATGGGCTTGAAATCCTTCGTCACCGAAGCCGTATGCCGGGAATGCAACGAATAGAGCCATTCCCATTTCGGAAGGTTATCGGCCACTACCGTAAACTTATAGTTGCCATTCTCTTCACCGACGGAGAACTTTGCCACCCCCGCTTTCACCCATACAAATCCCCAATTATAGTAGGCCGCATAGTTCAACTCCTCTCCTACCGCAAATGCCTGCGTACGCTCCACACATTGAGCCACCACCCGACTTTCAACCGAGAAGATAAGCGAAAACGCCAACAGCCAACGGAGAAAAGTACCCATCCTTAATCACCATTTAAGAGAGGAAAAACGGCTGATTTTCCGTAAATAAAAATTTCCCACGATACTTTTTGGGAAAATCTCCTTTATCGTTTCATTTACGACCCGTTCCATATTTTCTTTCCGCTTCTGGGTGAAGTTTTTCTTCATCTTCGAATATTCTGAACGGGCGGAAAAAACAGCCTTAAAATTCCCCACTTCCCCCTTCAATAAGAAGACGAAAGCTGAAAGATAATCCAAGAAATAACGAGCGAGCAACATCTTCCTCAACTGCTTCGGTAAGGCATTCTTATAAATCATCAACAAGTTGTTCCTGTAATTCAGATATGTTTTATGTGGATTGGAAGCATTCAAAGTTCCTCCACCGACATGGAACACCACACTCTGTGGGAGACAGACAATCCGATAGCCACGACTGCGCATACGCCAACACAAATCGATCTCCTCCATGTGCGCAAAGAAATCCGCATCCAAGCCTCCGCATGCCCAATAAGCCTCTGCACGGACAAAGAAAGCCGCTCCCGTCGCCCAGAACAAATCACATTCCGTGTCGTATTGTCCTTTGTCCTCCTCAACGACGGAAAGAATACGTCCCCGGCAAAACGGATATCCGAACTTATCCATAAAACCACCCGCAGCACCCGCATGTTCAAAGAAAGAAGGTGCGGCCTGCGACCGAATCTTCGGCTGACAAACCGCCACATCCGAATGGGCATCCATATAGGAAATCAATGGGTCAAGCCAATGCTCCGTCACTTCCACATCAGAATTCAGCAAAACGAAATACTCCGCCTCAATCTGTGCCAAAGAACGGTTATAGCCATCCGCAAAACCATAATTTCGGTCAAGGACCACCTGCCGGACATCAGGATAGTTTTCCGTCAAGAAAGACAGAGAATCATCCGTCGAAGCATTATCTGCCACAACCACCTCGACGCCCTCCTGTTGAGAAAAGCGACAGACTGAAGGAAGGAAACGCTCCAACATATTCCTGCCATTCCAATTCAATATGACGACTGCGACCTTCATTGAACCTCCTCCCGCTTATGTTTCCAACGTTTGTGCGACCACAACCAATAAGCAGGATTCCGCCTCAACGTCTTCTCGAAAAGAGCCACGTACTGGTCGGTAATCTCATTCTCCTTCGTATCCTTCGCATTCTCCGTAAGCAAGACCAAATCACAAGTATAATGGCCCCGCTTCACCTTCGCCACATCAAAATAGATCACGGCAAAACCGTTCTTCCTTGCTATGCGCTCCGGTCCATTCAAGAATGGAGTATCTTGGTTCAAAAAATTCGTCCAATAATGCAAATTGCTTTTGGAAGGTGTTTGGTCTGCAATGAATCCCATCGCAAAATTTTTCTTCTCCCGTTTGAATTCGAAGACTGCCTTCAACGCATCATTTTTCGGAATGTTAAACGTACCAAAACGGCTACGAAGTTTCAAAAAGAACCCATCAAAATATTTGTTCTTCATCGGTCTGTACAACTCACCAGCAATAAAGCCCTTGGCGTCGATAAAGATGGAGGGAATCCACTCCCAATTGCCATAGTGACCCAACAAGACCACCGCACTATTGTTTTGACAGATGTCATACATCAGTTCCGGATTGGAGAAATGCATACGCTTCTTAATTTCCTCATCAGAAATATGCATCAACTTCACCGTTTCGAAAAACAAATCGGAAAAATGAGAATAATACTCCTTCTCTATGCGACGGATCTCTTCCAAACTCTTCTCTGGAAAGGAGTTGGTCAAATTAGTCCGCACCACCTTTCTTCTATACCGAACCACATGGTACACAAGAAAATAGATTACATCCGAGATGGCATACATCACACAGAACGGCAAGCAGGAAATCAGCCACAGAAGCGGATATAAAAACAAATAATAGAGGACTGCCATATTTACTTATTTTCAGAAGATTCCGCCATCTGAGCATTGATGGACTCAATATAATTGAGGATATCCTCACGTCCCATTTTTGTCTCTGCAGAGGAGACGAATATAGGAGGCAACTCTTCCCACTGTTCATACAACTTATCGCGGTAAGCCGTAATATTTGCATGCAACTTGCCTGCTGAAAGTTTATCCGCTTTCGTAAATATGATGGCGAATGGGATTCCATTCACGCCCAAAAACTCAATAAACTCCAAGTCTATCTTTTGCGGTTCCAAGCGGGCATCCACCAAGACAAAGAGGTTGGTCAACGACTCACGATTCATCACATAGCCCTTGATGATTTTGTCCAACTTCGTCAACTCTGATTTACTCACTTTCGCATAGCCATACCCCGGCAAATCCACCAAGAACCAATTCTTATTAATCAAGAAATGATTGATTAACAATGTCTTGCCTGGCTTTGAAGAGGTCTTGGCCAAATCTTTCCTCTCTGTCAACATATTGATCAGGGAAGATTTTCCCACATTCGACCTTCCTATGAAGGCATACTCCGGCAAATTATGCTTCGGACACTTATAGACCTCCGAATTACTTATTATAAATTCTGCTGATTTAATATCCATATCTTAATGTAAAATCAAATATACCAATTCTTTTAGCAACTCACCGTCCGGCACACCCGCTGAATCGATTCCCTTCGACTTCGCATCATAGGTACGAAGCAAGGCGATGATCTGCAACGTCTTCCAACCGTTATACTTAGAGGCTGCCGTCTGGTAGTCACGCACGAAATAGACGTTGACACCCAACTCCTTAGCCACATTGGCAGGCGACTTGTCCTTGATGTAGTAATAGAGCATCAAATTGGAGAAAAAATTGAACAAGACCGTAATGGTCAAAACCAAAGGATTGTTCTTCGGGTTCTGCTCAAAATAGCAGACGATACGGTTGGCTTTCAACACGTCCTTATTCACCAAGGCACTAAGCAACTCGAAATTATTGAAATCCTTATTAATGCCCACGTTCGCCCCCACGAGGTCTGCCGTCAGCAAATTATTCTGAGGCTTTTGGATGGCCAGCTTATCCAATTCGTTAACCACCTTGGAGAGGTCCGTACCCAAAAATTCCGTCAACAATTGCGTCGCCTTCGGTTCGATTTGCAATCCCTTTGCTTTCAAATAGTCGGAAATAAAAGTAGGCACTTGATTGTCGTAGAGTTTCTTAGACTCGAACAAGACTCCCACCTTAGGCAATTCGGCAACAAATTTCTTCCTACCGTCCACCTTCTTATACTTATGGCAAAAGACCAATATCGTAGAAGACATCGGCTTCTGAAGATAATAGGCCAAGTCGTCCAAATCGGAAAGATTCTGAGCCTCCTTGACAATGATTACCACATA
>JAGCWQ010000132.1 GCA_017961765.1 Paludibacteraceae bacterium
ACCGTGGCGGCACTCGCTCTTGTACTTATCGAGCGGTTTGCCTACAGGTTGCCAAGAGCCAGACCAGAAGTCTTTCGACTCGCAGTCGTGCAAGTAGATGTAGCGACCAGGTTGGTCCAATGGCACGTTGTTGAACTTGATTCTTAGGAAGCATCCTTGAACTGAAGAGCGGAAGAAAGAATAACCTCCCGCGTTGTTGGTGATGATGGCGCCGTAGCGAGTATCACCCAAGTAGTTACTCCAAGACTTCGGAGTGTCTGGTTTGGTGACGACATATTCCTTGTTTTCGTCGTCGAAAAATCCGTATTGCATAAAATTAAGTTATAATTAATTTCGTTGTTAGATATTTTCCAAATATAGTGAAACTTCACATAGGAAGGAAAGATTTACGTGGGAATTTTGACAACGAAAATCCAAACAACTAAATCTCACACAAAACCGAAACTTGTGAATAAGCCTCCAACCGCCTTGTCGGGTACGATTTCAATGTGTGCGGAGCCAACGTGTCTCCTCTAAAAAAATCAAAGGATTAACAAACAATTCATAGGAAACATAATAATCGAAAGGCATTTGCATAGATAGGAAGGAAACAACAAGGGAAGAATATCTCATAGCGCCCCAAAGAGTGCATGGCAATGCGAAAATCCTTGGTTGCAGACAGGAAGCCCCTACTCTCCGCCCGACAATTCGAACTCGGACTGAGTGACCAGATTATTCAAAAGGGCATAAATAGTAAGACCGGAGACCGACTTGATATTCGTCTTGGCCGTAATGTTCTTCCTGTGGGTAATCACTGTATAAACGGAGAGGTTCAGTTGGTCGGCAATCTCCTTGTTCGTCAATCCCTTAGCGACTAAAACAAGTACCTCCTTCTCCCGCTGGGAAAGATCACAGTTGTCGGACGTCTTATTACCGGCATTCTTATTACTCGTGTTTCTCAGTTTGGAGACTATGGATGCAGGAGAATCGTCCAATTCCAGCACTCCGTCAACCCCCTCCAGCATCTGCGCAGGCAAATAGGTGGTTTGCAAAGCCATGACCACCATGGAATCGTTCTCCGTCCTGCAGTCGTGAATGAATTTTGAGAATTGAGAGACGGAGGACATTCTCGGGTCAACCAAAAGAATGTCTATGCCATGAAGAGGAATGCTCACCGACGCATAATTCTCACGATAAATTTTAGAAACCTTGAACTCGGGACTCGTCTCTATAATCGTCTTCAACCCCTCCACGATAATAGAAGAAGTATCAATTATGACAATACTTTTCTTTTTCATAAACCAACTCCTTTCATCCATTTGATATAAGGCATCAAGATCTTCTCCTCCACAACGGCATGTTTATCAAGGTCTTTCGACAACTGAATGATATCGAACCAAACCCCGATGCGCTCGTTAGGCATGATCTCCGCCGGCAAGTATTTTATGATGATATTGGTCAGGTCGCTCAACTTGTCGCCCATGTTGTCATGCGATTTCGAGATGGAGTGGGTGTCAACATTGTCAGGGATGGCATCCTGCGCACTTCTCTCCAAACTAGGGAAAAGGGTCTCTTCCTCCGTCTTGAAATGAGAGGCCACCTCCTCCTCATACCCCTTGAAGAATTCCAACAAGACACTTCCGATCTTCCCTGCCTCGTTGGCAATCTTAGTTATATGCTTCTCTATATGCTTCAATCGATGGTTAAGGTAATAGTCGTGCGAAGCGATCAAGTAGTTGACAAGAGTTTTCCCATCTATCTCCTTTATCTCCTCATCCGATGGCATATAGTCATCAAACGAATAGACATTGCACAACAGAAGGAACATGAATACGGGCACGTCGTTCATCTTGCAGATCTCCTCCACCCGTTTTTCCCCGAAGCCCAGCTTCATGCCAAACCTCGGCAACATCAGAATCAGTTGCGGATTATAGTTGAGCAACTCTATAAACTTATTCTTTTCAGTGAACTTATTCATTCCTTTGCGTTTTTTCTTTTGTAAATAGCCGAATTACAATTCCACGCCTAGTCGCAAGATAGCCACCAAAGCATTCTCCGCTTCTTCCTGTGCCGACGGATTTATGACATACTGCACATCCGGTTGCACATATAGGATTTTTGCCAGTTGGCACTTGTAGGTCAATTCGAAAATCGTCTCGTGCCTTTCCTCATCCGTGAGCAAATTGGAGACACAGACCACGCCTAAGACATCTTTGCTTCTCTTGGAAAATAACTTATAGAAGTTAGCTCCCAGATTGGCCACCGCATAAACCTCGTTTCCCTCCTTCGGAGCATATGCCAACTGAGAGAAGAGGGCCACCTTCTCGTTTAGATGGCGTTCGCCGGAAGCATAGACTCCGAAAAGTTCCTCTTCCGTATGATAGTCTATTCCCAACTTATAGGTGCCAACCGACTCGTCAGCATATCGCCACTCAGAGGCCAACACAAAGCCCTCATTTTTGTTCAACTTCCAATTCGTATTCCATTCATTATCCTCTAAATCATCAACATAGCCATCATACACACAAGCTTGCCACCTCCATCGTTCATCAATATTCCAGCCCAGCTCGAAACCCAAACCCGTAAGCGGGAACGAGGGAGCCGTTATGTTGGTGGAAAAAACCGTATTCATACCCGCAGACGTATTGATGAAGAGCGAAGACTCGTCGTTCACCGCAAAATTGCTACTGATGTCTTGAAGTCCGATTGAGAAATCCACCCGACCACCAAAATCCTGTTTATACCACACCTCCGTGAGGAACGTATAATCACCCGTGTCATTGTTGTCAACGCAGAAACGGTCGCCGACCAACTCGTCCGAAAAACCTCCGCCATGCGTGTTCACACCCGAAACCCGGACTTCGCCGCCCTTCCAACCGCCGGCCTCCTCTATATCCAACTGGAGACCCAACAACGAGCAACCAATGTAGCGCGCTCCCTGTTTCACTCCTCCCCACGTGTTTACTGCCACATCTCCATTATAACAGAAATCAGCAGAAAGCGCACCATCCGACTTGGGTTCTGCAACCGAAATCGTATCGCCCGCTTTTGCGGTATAAGAGTAAAGACTCATCAACAAGCCAACAGAAACACGAGAAAAAAACGTTAACCTATTTACCATGCTAAAATTACAAATGATTGCAAATGTAACTCCTTTTTCGCTAACCGCAAAGTTCGGCTTTTAGTTAAGCTAAAACAATCCCTATTTGTGACTATCTTTCGACCTTAAAATAACAACATATAACTACCTACCGTAAATCAACCTCACTTCTCACAGAGAGCCCAAAGCATGGCATTGTCGGTGTGGAGTTCGACTTTTGAGTATCTTTCCGCAACTATTTTTTGCACCTCCTCCTTCGTTTGGAATGGTGGAGTGAACCAGCCTTTGGGGGCAAGCAGATGATGGACGAGCCAATCCGTGCGGCGGCTTTCTCCTCGTATATAAAAACAAGCAATGAATTTCCCGTTCGGCTTCAACACACGACAAGTCTCGTCGAAAGCCTTCATTTTATCGGGAAAAGCATGGAATCCATTCATACTGATCACCACATCAAAACTCTGATCGTCAAATGGCAATGCACCCACATCCCCCTGCCGAAGGGTTATGTGCGAGAAACCATCCAATTGCCGATGCGCCTGTTGCAACATATCTTCGCTGTAATCGAGACATGTTATCTCCGAGTTTTGGAGCGACTTCCACTTCTCAGCAGTGAAAACCGCCGTGCCACAAGGGACATCCAATATCGAACCCGTGAAATTGTCTGGAATAAACGAGAGCATTTTATGCGCTATCGCAACATCATCGGTTCCTCCCCAAAAGAACTTTATGTAAGCACGAGCAAAGATATTCCTCTGCGTCAAAACAGAGTCGTAGATGTTTTTGGAATCGTGGTAGGCACATCTAATCCTATCTTCTTGAATATCACCCATAACATTCTATTTTAGTTACAACACAAAGATACGAGAGACAACGTGCATCTTGGTTGCAAAAAGAATGGATCGAAGATTCACAGCTCATAGGTTCTTTAACTTAATAGGAGTCTTCAATAAGGGAAACGACAAGAAACTTTCGCAATATAACTAAAGGGATATTGATGTATTTACGGATATATGATGTATATTTGTTACCTATTCCTATAATACCTTTAGAAAGTTAAATGTGGGGGAAACAGCCGGAACAATAGCAACCTATATAACAAATAGAATATGAGTAAGAAAAGAACAATCATTTTAATCATGGCAATTATACCTTTTTTTTCAAGTTGCTCCAAGATCTATAATGGATTGAAGAATATCCTGAAAGAAGTGGCGCATGAAATGGAGGAAGAGACGAAGAAACCTCCGTTCGAGCCCTTGGAAGGATATAAAATCATTAAAATTGAGAGACGCAATCTTAATGATTGGCATAATTATAAGTTTCCATATATACTGATGGAGAACAAGGAGGTGGAGCGAAAGGTGAACGCACTACTTCAAATGGAAAATTTTGGTGTGGTTTTCAATGGACCCGATGGTTCTTGTGTGGATGGTATCGATCATATTGTGAGACTTTCATACGCGGGCAAGCCGACGACAAAATTTTATGATGACAGTTTTTCGCGCAATCTTAGTATTAAAATCTCACATACCCATAGTGATGGAATAGAGACATTGTTTTACTACAATTTTAATCCGAAGACGGGCGATTTGTATCATTTGGAGGATTTTTTCAATATAGAAAACTATTATCTGTTTCAAAGTAAACTTTTGGGATACGAAGTGACTGAAGAAGAGGACCTTGCTGACCTTTCTAATTTTGAGTTTACCCAGGATAAAATAGGGGTTCGGATAAGCCTTAGTTCTCGTTTTGATCTGACTAAGTATTCGGTAATAAAGATTTCTGACATTGAGCCGTTACTGAACGACTACGGACGTGCAGCGCTTATCACAGGCGAAGGGTTGGAAAAATACCACACCGATCTTCCCCCTCTTCTTTATGAGGGAACGATTGGAGAAGAACCTGTCTATTATCTGCGGGAGCATCCGTTTATAGGAGATCCGGATAAACTGTTTTTTAGGAACACAGGAAAGTTTGGAAAAAAAAACGAAGAAGTATCCTTGCTTGAGATTCCAGAAGAGAGGGAAATAATTCCTTCCGAAAGAGACAGAAAGAACGTCTATTTTTGTGATTCATATTGGTATGACATCCAATTCTTGATTAAATACATAGATAGAGAGAGAGGTTCCAAGGGTTTGAAGCCAGGAGACCGGGATTATTTCCCGCATTATGACTATAAGGATTTTGGCACGGACTTGTTTTGCTATCACGTCACGGAGGATGGATTGGAAGGCTATTATCAGACACCTTGTCCATCGGATCATGAAATGAAAGTGACAGGATTCAACACTAATGAAGATGCAGAGGAGGACTATAGATATAGAATAGAGAAATATGGAGTCAAGCCTCAGAAGTATCAGGTGAAATTAAAAAAAATGTAATGTGCTATGCCCAAATTTATGGTAACCCTGACTGGTGCGACCAGCATGGGCTCGAGTGTGCAGTGTGCGGCACTGACCGCCAAATTGAACGGTAAACCCATTGCCACAGTGGGGGATGTTGCCACATATCCTCAAGCATCGGATGTGTTGGCATTGGACACTATATTGTAGAAAATAAACAGCAGGGAGGACATCGGACTCAATATGAAGAAAGCCATTTTGAGACACCTGTCAGTTCGTTTGGCGGATAAATATGGGCAAGAATGGTCTGTTGAGGCATTGACCCTTTGCCGTAAGCTCTATTCAATGTACTCACATTTCGTAAACAGGGTTTACGGAATTGCCCCAAGAAATTACTCCGGCACATAAATAATCTCCCCGTTCTCCAATTGATAGGCGACGCCCACCTTCTTTCCTCTTTTCCCCTCAGATGGCTCTGATTCATCGGTGGCGGTGTATCGGTTGATTTTGCCACCCTCCTTGGTGATGATCTCCATGTTCTCCTTCCCTGGATTTTTCACCATCGTATAATCCTCTTGGCTGAAAATCTCCGTCATATTATACCTTGCGACCAAAGCGACCATCAAGGCTACGGCAAAGACCATAGCCACATCGAAAAGATTGCTGACGACACTCATCGGATCATCGTCTTCGCCCATGCTCATTCTCCTTCGGTTATTTCTTCTCATGACACTCTTCGATTAAGTCTGACAAATATTCCAGGTCGGCCAAGTCTTGGGCATACCAGTTTTGCTTGAACTGTTTCGTGATGAATCCTATTGCACTCGATGCCAATCCCACAACGGTGGTGGCGAAGGCGACCTGCATGTTGTAGGCCATGGAGGCGATGTCACCGGAAGAGAGACCCACCAAGGCTGGTCCCATCGGTATCAACGTACCCATCAATCCCACCATAGGACCCATCTTCAAGAGCAGATTGGATGGATACAACTCTCTTTGCGTCATGATTTCATAATTATCAACCAGGTGACGCACCTTCGCTTGACTCTCATGGTTCTCGACCATCTCTTTGATACAATCAACAAACGGAGATTGCTTTGCGTTAGGAAGCAATGTTTTCCACTCCTCCACATTCTGCGATGTCATACGCTGAATGACTGTGCGGAACTCCTTGCGCACTTTTTTTATGGAGATATATTGTCCGAAGAAACTTCCCAACAACAGAAGCGCACGGATAAACAAAACGATTAAAAGGATGACAACGGGAACCAACAGTCCTGTTGCAATCCAATACAGCATGTCTGAAATATAATGCATATCCTATTTGGTTTTATGGGACGAACATGCGCCCCTTAGTTAATTATTTATGATTCTTTTCGCTTGAATATTCTTTTCAATTCGTAGAGGACAAGGCCTATGAGCGTACCCGACATCATCACGCAGCTGGTTTCCAACAAGGCTCGCCAACTCACATTGTTGGTTGCCTCCACCGCTGTTCTTCCGTTGACCGTGGCGACTACCGCCAAGATGGATAAGAGAAGGTTGCATAGGAACAACACCTCCAGCCTGATTTCCCGCTCAGGCAACAAATATCGGAATCCGAAAGTCAGCAGTGGAACCAATATGGCAATGACTGCCGCTAGGCTCCATGAGATGGTACTGAAAGAGACACCCGGAAACTTGAAGATGACGGAGACCAAAGCAGAGAAGACAACAGGGAAGATTATGAACCCCGGTATCCATTTGACCAGTTGATAACAAACCTTGCTTGCCTTTTTCCTTCCGCCTTCGCTCCCGACACGCACGTCCATAATACAAAAAATGACCTGCACCATCACATCCAAGGTGATGATGACTGCAGTATCTTGCATGAGTGTTGGATTGGAAAGCCAGTCGCTTATCTGCGACTTCGATTGCTCGATGGCGATAGGCCAAATCAGCCCTGTGAAGATCAGTAGCAGGACGCTGATTCCTATCCACTCCTTGGGAGAGTGGAAGGTTTGCTTCAGCAGAAAAGTGAAGCAAACCAACATCATGATGATTAATACGACCGTCACCATTCTATTTTTGATTCATCTTCCGTCTTCTGCGGATGAGCAATAACAACACGATGAAGGAGAAGGCGACAAAAGCGCCTACCACCACACCATTGATTTTCACATGGCTCTCGTTGGTGTCTTGCTGTGAATCCTTCTTCATCACTATATTTTTCCCATCGCTCTTTTCACGAATCTGTTGGATCTCTTTCTTGTAGGATGATGATTTCTCTTCTGGTGCGTGGGAGGCGATGAATTGCTGCAGTTTCGCATTGTTGCATACGAATCCAGAACAGGATGGTTTGTATTTCTCCACCAAATCCGTATGCAGTTTCGCCACTTCAGCTAATTGCTCTTGCGTGGCTTTCCACATGCCTTTGCGTGCGGACTCCATCATCACGGCGGACATCTCCTCCAAGGCGGCTGGATTCTTCTTCTCGAAAAACTCCTGTACGCCCAACTGATGTTTGTCTTTGACATAAACATCATAGATTTCGTCCCACATCTCATTGTCTATGGCGGCTGGTTTCATCACATTCCAGCCATACGTGTTGGTAATGATTTCAGAGAACTCACCCGCTGAACTGGCGCCTCCCTTCATCTTCTCTTTGATATAGGTGGGGTTGAAGATTGTAGTGCGGCTCTCTATGCCAATCGCCTCTTTCACCTCCTGCATCCTCATGCGGTTATGATTCCGATAATCACTCATATAGGCATCAGGATCCTTCCCCGTCACATTACGGACAGCCAAGTTCATGCCACCCATAAATTCATAGACATGGTCCAAACTTAATGCGCCCCACGTATTGCTCTGGCGAGGCTGAACCACCACATCCGTACGGGTAAGAGCCGCCTCGAACGCTGCCTGACGGAAGACCTCCCAATTCTTCTCCGAACCATAGAACGCTCCCATATTGTGCAGATAGACATCCGCTATCTCCTTTTCCGACTCCCAACGGTCGCCGGCCGTCACCATTCCTTGTATGCCAGTTCCATACCCTCCGTTTTGTGCGCCAAAGACACGGTAGGTGGAGATTTCTCTCGCCTCCTTAGGCGTGATGCCCTTCTCGACTAACACACGTTCGGATTCGACAACGCCCTCTCTCACGTAGTTGTCATACATATCGTCTGATGCCGAAGAAGCCATTTCGACCGCACGATTCAATAGGAACAGTCTTGATGCGGCAATGTCCCGCAACTGACCGCTGGTTTGAACCACCACATCAATACGTGGACGACCCAGATCTTTGGAAGGAATCAGGCGCAGGTCTGTCACCCTGCCGAAAGCGTCCCGCAAAGGCTCCACTCCCAACATATAGAACGCTTGTGCGATGGTGGCACCCTCCGTTTCAATGAATTCTCCGCTCCATAGCGTATAACTGACCTTCCTTGGAATGGAGTCGTGATGTCTCTTCTTGTACATCTCTATTGTATTATCTGCCAATGCTTTCGCCTTCTCCCAAGCATCAACCGAAGGAGTGTTTTCCGCATTGATTCCATATAGGTTTCGACCTGTCATCAATACGTTAGGGTTGACGATAGGATCGCCACCAGGAGATGGTGCGGTATATCCTCCGTTCAGGGCATTGTCCACCGATTTCAGTTCCTCGGAAGGACTCTCCTTCAATTGCTTTTTGTACAGATTCACATTCAGAACAGCCTGTCTAATAGCTAATATCGCACGAGCCAGTTCTTTCTCCTCCTTAGAGAACTCTCTCCGTTTAGGCATCTCCTTCGGTTTGCGCTCTTGCGGTTTTATCGTATCTTTTTGCGGATGATCCTTTTTTCTCAAAGAGTCTTGTTCCCGCTTGTACCAATCTTGCCCCTCTTTGATAGCCTTCATCATGGCATCAGGATAGAAACCTTTTTGTTCCATTTTCTGGTACTCTTCCTTGGTCATTTGTGGTATGCTTCGATGTCTCATGATGCCCTCTTTCCGCAGTTCGCTCACACTTTTGGTAGGCAAGGTATCTTTCTTTGCCTTAGCGGAGAACTGTGCTCCCATCGACATCATCATCGCCATCATATCCGGACGATTGCCTTGTTTCTCGAACTCTTTCGCCATGTTCAACTCATCTTCTGTGATATTCGCAATGGAGAGAAGGTGTTGGTCATCTCCCAACGAAGGATTTTCCAAAAGATCATGTACAATCTTCTTGGCGGCTGTCATGTATTTACGGTCGAACTGTAACTTCTTTTTCTCGAAGGATTCGTCCACACGTCCTTTCTGTTTATCCACAGCCAACAATCCGTAGGCGATAGGATCCACGGCCATGGCATACAAACTGCTATTGATTCGTTCGGGCTCGTAGGCGACGCCAAGCGTATAAAGCTGTCCTACAATTTTCTCATTGACCAATTCCTCCGCGAAGGATTCTATTCGTTCAATCTCTTCGGATGCATAAGGCGCTCCGTTTGAGGTGGTGTCCAGTCGCAGTTCTCTTGCAATGCCCAATTCAATCGAGAGGGCACGTACCTTTGCTGCTGTTCTTTTCATATCCTCTTCATTGCCTGCCTCCGCAGCTTTGTCGTAAGCAGAGATGGATTCAGTCAGTTGGTGGTAAGTGGTTCGCAGCTCACTCTCCGAGAACGGTGCGGTCAGGTGTGATTGTGTGACTGCGTAGGAACGTCTTTTGGCAATCATGGCCTCACCCACGTCAGCAATCGTGTAGATGTAGAAGTGAGGCGTGGCTCCGACGAGTCGGTCTGGCCAATCCAACGACCCCAAAGCAACCTGTTTGCGAGGTGTGAACTCCAACGAACCGTGTGTTCCGAAGTGCAGGATGGCATCGACATTGAAATCCTTCTGTGCCCATAAATAGGAGGCAACATAAGCGTATGGAGGAGCAACATTGGCTCCGTGTACGATCTTGAATGTGTCGGTTCCGGCAGCAGCCATTCCCTGTGGCATAAGGACAACATTGCCAAATCGCAAATGCGCCAAAGCCAACTTGCCATCCTGGGTCATAAACTCGCCAGGAAACTCTCCATTAACCTTCACCAAATCCTCCTTCATGGCTGCAGGCAGATAATCATCCGTCCACGAGTCAAATTGCTCTTTGGTTACCATCAATGGAGATTGGGTAGCCATGAACTCCGCATGGGCACCTTGCGCATACGTTCCAAAGACCTTTCCTCTCTGCTGAATCATCTTCTCCAGTTCGTCTGCATTTTGAGGAAGTCCCTCTACGTTATAACCCGATTGTTTCAGATGTGCCAATAAATTATAGAGAGAAGGCGCCACCTCCATTCCTGCGGCGGACATAGCGTTTTGCCCCAGTCCTTTGTAGTAATAGATGACGATTTTCTTCTCCTTGTTAGGCTTCGATTGCATGGCGATAAGACGGTTCACTGTCTCGACGAAAGTAGTCAGACGGTCGGGCATCGTGATCAAGTGACGAAGTCCCGATTCGTCCTGCTCGTGGGCGAACAGCACGTAGGGTCTGATTGCGCCATCGATTTCAGGTGTGACAACACTTTGTGACAAGAATCCTCCATTCATGCCCATCTTCTCCTCTTCCCATTCAGAACGGAGTCTGTTCACATTCAACGTGAGAAGAAGCGGAATGTTTCGTTCTTTCAAGTAATTCACCATGTTGTCACCCAAGCGTCCATGTGCCATATTGATAATAACTGAAGGATGGATAGAGTCTATTTGGTGTGAAGAGACCATGGCGGTCAGACTGTTCACGCAATAGACACGATTGCCCGTCTTTTCCAATGCGGCTGCCAAATCCGACGGGTCACCCATAGCCCCCGTGATGATTACACAAGGAGCATTTTCATTCCATAGGTTGTTATCCATCAGGAATTTATGATATGAGGCGATGCTCTCAAAGCCTATATCCTCCCCATCTTGAGTCTTTATGTCTGCATGATAAAGCAGATGGTTCTCCTTCTGAACGTATATGTCTGGCTCATACGAACGGAACTTTTTACCATCAATGAACTTACGCACGTAGTTAAGCATGTTACGGTAGTTCTTTCTTCCTCCGTTGCTGATGTATTGGTTGAGGAACTCGATATCCACCGAATCCACCGTGGCGATATTGTTGGCGGGGTTTGTCGCCATGGATGTGAGAATCGGCACTTTCTTACCTATCTCCTTCAATGTCTCACGTTGCGCTTCCGTGATCCTAAGTCCCATGGCATTGACAAAAACCATGTCATATTTGCCTAAATCATCCACATCGTCAGTACTAACCTCAAATAAGCGGATGGAAGGGTTATCGTTAGCTCTGTTTATCTCACCAAGTGTGATAACCTGATAATTAAAGAAAGCGATCTTCGTCGGACTTGCCCATTTCATGTAAGCTCCGACCATCAAAATCAGGGCGACTACAGCCGCTCCGATCATTGCTATTTTTTTCTTCACACTCATTTTATAATTGTTTTTCTTTCGCTTCTAATCATTCTCCTTTCCAAACCATTTGTCTATGTCCAAAGACAAGCCAAGAGAAAAGGAGGTTCCCGTTGTTGTGGGCGACACTGCGCTATAATAAGATGGTGTCCAGCCAAATAAGTTGTCCACGACAAAATTCAAATTGATTCCCTTGTAAAAGCGTTGCATGAATGAGAGTTTCCATATCATGTAATCTTCGTATGTCTGCCCCTCCGTTTTAAGTTCGGACATATATCTTCCATTCGTCCCCACATTGAACCCATAGTTTTTCCAATCCTTTCGATATTCGATTTTCGCATTAGCTGCATGAGGACGGGTGGAAGAAGAGAGGGTGTTGCTCTCATGCGTATAGACATAAGACAAACCGACGTTCACACCGAAATCAAAACGCAACTTTGCATCCGCATTGATACCGGAGACGACGAGGCTCTCCATGTTCTCATAGATTGCATACATATCTCGTTTGTCGCAGATAGCCTCCACCTCCGCAGGAGACATATTTCCACGGAAAGACCTTGTGATAGGTTTGCTGTCATAATAGAGGGAGTCGTATCGGGTGTTTATCCTATTTTTGAAAGCGTTGACAAATCCAGAGACGGATGCGCTCAAGATACCCTTCGTATATTCGGAAGAGAGTTGGAAATTGTTGCTCGACTCAGGTTTCAGTTCCTTATTTCCGTAGATATACATGAAACCACCCATGAGGAATTCCTGATCGGTCTCTTTCAAGGTAGGCGCACGGAAACCGCCTGCGTAGGAGAGGCGGAAATTCCACCTACGGTCGGGCTTGTACATGAGAGCCGCCTTACCAGTCAAATGATTGAGAGAGGCTGCCGAAAAATGGTCATATCGGATGCCAGCCAAAACATTCCAATACCTATTGATATTCCAATCGGCTTGGGAGAAGAGATCAGCCGTATATTGGTATTTCCCTGCCGTATCGGCAAATTGATAGGTCATCAGATAATCCCTCATCACATCACCGCCCGCAATAAGGACTAGGCTGTCTGTGAAATTATGCGTGTACTGCGTCCTGAATGTATGTTGCACATTACGGTAATCAAGTATATCGTATTGGTCGTAATAATAATCGCTCTTGTCGTACTGGTCAAAGAGATAGCTGACCTCCAAATTGTTTTTCCCATTGAAATCGAACCCACCACGGAGACCTCCCGAAAAGTCGCGGAAGCGGTTGTCCTGACTCTCCGAATAGTGCCGTTCACGAATAAAATAACCAGCATGTCCCGACAAAGAAAAGAGAGGACTAAATTGGTAAGATAGTTTCTCTTTTATATTCCAAGTGTCGTATCCGTAAGCCTTATACGCACTATTTTCACCCAAATCGATAGGATCCTGTCCATTCTTCTGTACATTGGTCGTGGAGGCTAACTTTTTCGTCTTGAATGCAGCGTTTAATCCGTGACGATGCTCCTTATGGGAACCCCATTTAGAATTAAGGCGGACACTCCATGGTTTCGTAGGCTTCTTTGTAATGACATTGATCACACCACCCACAGCATTGGAACCATACAAGGAAGAGGCGGCACCCTTGACAATCTCAATCCGTTCCACGTCATCCATACTGATACGGGTAAAATCCACATTATCCAAAGTCTCTCCCGCCATCCGTTCGCCGTCAATCAAGAAAAGAACATCCTTTCCGTTGAATCCTTGAAAGTTCAAGGAGGTCTGACTTCCCATGGTGTAAGAAAATTCCGCACAAGGGAGCTCCTGTTGCAACAAATCCTGCATATTCGTAGCATCGGTCCGTTCAATCTCTTCCGAAGAGACCACACGAGTCACCACAGGCACGTCCTTCAACAATTTGGGAGTACGAGTACCCGTCACTACGAATTCCTCCAATTCCGCATTCATCACATCTTCATCCTTCCTTTCTTGCGCATTAGCCATAAGGCAAGAGAAAAAGAACATTCCTACCACAAAAAATATCCTATTCATTTCTAACAGGGTATGAGTATGACAATTTCAAGAATCCTTTCGTTCCATTGTTATCCATGTAACTATCCAAACGGATAGCAAGACAAGTGTTGTCTGACAGACGTATGACATAAACTTTATCCGACGTAGTATATTCCGGCGGCATACCCGACGAAGTGATCCAACCACATACCACATCGTTCAAATAAGATGGCGTGTATTTTATCTGTCCGGACATCATTCCGCTCAGGTCTGTAATCACCGACTCCTCGTACCAAGTATCCTCCTTCCATCCCTCCTTGGGCAAATGAGGATTGGCAGAGAACTCACTGATAGTGGAGAAAGATGTCTCAATTGCGCTTCCACCGTTTGTTTTGACTTGGAAACGATGCAAAGCAATGTCCCAATTTTCCGGCTCCTCGGCAACAGGCGATTCTCCATCGACAATAGCCACCGTTTCCACCTTTTTGTTGTGGAAGTCAATATAGACCCATTGCTGATAACTGCTGGCATCCACAGAGACGGTATTTTCCGTAAAAGCCTCCTCCGTCATGGCAGGCACTTCATCGTCATAGATGTCGTCCAATATGCCATCACATGAAAATAGCCCTAATAAAAGGGCTATTACAGTTGAGTTCAATAAGAAATGTCTCATTTCTTGGTTCCTTCAAAGGAGTAAGAGACTGCCATTGGCATTGCACCCGGCTTTCCGCCAAAGGTAAAACTCAGTTTGTTGTTCACCACGCCTCCTTCCGCAAGGGCGTCATTAAGTTGTTTGCCCGTGCTATTATCGGAAGAGTACTCGCTGCCAGGTTTTCCTCCCATGGACATGGCAATCTTCTCGAAGAAATTAGCGCCTTGAGCGAAAGAATAAACTCCATCGTTCTCCACCACTTGCAATCCCTTGATTTCGAGAGATGAGAAATCAGATGACACAGCCACTTCCTGATCACCCTTTCTGCTAATGGTGATAGTCACATCCTTATAGGTTGTATCAGACAACGCCATATAAACATTTCCCGTGTAAGAACCAGAAACGACTTCTGCTACTGGTGTTGAATCATCGTCGTCATCATCAGAACAACTTGTAAATAAAGGGAATGCCACCAATGCAACGGCCATGAATTTGAAAATTTGTTTTACGCTCATAATCAATTATTTTTTTTGTTTTTTCGGGTGCAAAAGTAGAGTTGTGGGGAAACGCAGACAATCACTATATGTTAGGCATTTTATGGGGTAGGATAACTAAAAATGGGGAGGGAGGAAAAGCATTTTACTCCAAAAGTTATAGTGCTTTTGGGAATAGCTTTTTGTAAATCTAAATGGAAACGTCAAAAAATAAATTTTCCAGAAGAGAGAAGGTGGTAGCACAAAAATATGTACCTTTGTTACTATGAAACATCTTGTAATTCGTAATCTAGGTCCACTAAAGGAAGCTGATATCGAGCTGAAACGCATCAATGTCATCATTGGTCCGCAAAGTTCGGGCAAAAGTTGTGTGCTGAAGACAGCCTGCTATTGCACTTGGGTAGAGAAACGTATTGAGTTGACGCAGACGGCCGAATTCTTTGCGAAAGACAACAACTTCCTTAATGAACTAGAACGATTTCATAAGTTGAAAGGATACATCAAAGATGACACATTTATCAGCTACGAATCCGATTACATGATGTTCTCCTATGACAATGCCACCCAAACATTCCTCTTCAATTGGAAGGACAACCGATGGAATTATCGTCGTTCAAAAGTGACATATATCCCGGCAGAGCGCAATCTGGTCGCTGCAATTCCCAACTGGTTCGAGGTAAAGTTCGCAAATGACAACATCCGTGATTTTATGGCCGATTGGGAAACCGCACGTCAGTCCACGACCCATAACTTGCCTGTGTTAAACCTTGGTGTATTGTATCACTACGATGCCAACACAAAATCCGACAAAGTACAGACAGCAGATGGCGTAACTCTTGATTTCACGAACACTTCGAGTGGACTCCAGTCGTTGATTCCAATGTTTGTGCATTTGAACTATTTATCAACTGTTCAGGTCGGTAAGAGCGATAATTCAAGCGTCACAGGCAACAAAGAAAAAAATGACTTGACTAAACTAGTCTTTGATTATTTCAGCCCTTTGTTTGGGGAAAAAATTGTTGAGGACATTGGAGAAAAACGTTCTTTCGTGTTGGAAATAAATGGGGAGGTATATTCTTTGCAAAGATCCGACATAAAAAAGATGGAAGATATTATTTCACAATATATTACAACAGACCATTGTGACATCTTCCTCGAAGAACCCGAGGCTAATCTTTTCCCTCCAACACAGTCTAGCGTTGTAGAGTGGTTACTTGCCATGACGACAGGTGAGCAATCTAACAATTTATTTGTTGCCACCCATAGCCCATATATATTAAACTCGTTTTTGGAGAAAAAAAATATTCCCATGACTCTTCTATACACAAAAATGTCGGAAGGTCAAATGGTGATAAGGACCGCAACAGAGGACGACATCCAAGGCATATACGATTTTGGCGTGGATGCCTTCTTTAATATAGAATCATTGGGATGACCGTATGGAAAAGAGAGATTGGCACATCGTACCTGAATGTTATATCGATACAAACCTCGTCGAATTTCTACTCGCATCCCATAGCGTGAACCACCAAAAGGGTTGTAATAATGTGGCCAAAATGATGATGGAGTCGAATTTGAAAAATCAATTCTCCATTGGCGTTATTGACAACGACAAACGACAACATTCATACGTGAGAGAGTTTGATGAGATTGCTCATTCAAAGCATATTTCATTACTGAAACATCGTGAACGCCCTCATTACCTTGTGAGAATCGACCCTGCAATGGATCAGTTTATTATGGATTGTGCCGCAGAGCAAAACATCAATCTGCATGACTATGACTTGCCATCTGAACTGGAAGAATTCACGAAGGCCACAAAGGATGTAAACGTAAAAAGCGACCGCCGATTCAAGGCACTGTTCAAGGCACTTGATAGCTCTAAGGAGATGGTGTTACTCCGCTCCGTATTAAACTACTTGAACACCCAGCAATACAAATGCAATATCGTGGAACTTCAAGAATTATTTGAATAAAAAGATTTAACACGAATTTTACCAAATGGTTCTCTATATTTCTTGAGAAATTTTCAAGAGCGAGTTCTCCTCCCCCACCAGCTCCCCAAGCATCCATTTATACAAACAGAAAACCTTGAGAATCCAAAGAATTCCCAAGGTTTTCTCTATACTCTTTATCCTTTATTTTTCAAAGCTATAAAAGAATGAAGGGAAACCAGTCACCGTAATCACCCTTTTCTCGACAGTTCCTGTTTTAGGGTCATACGTACAGAAGCCGTTGTACTCGTCGTTGGCAGAACCATAGACGATCTTACCCTTGTGGACACCCATAGCGATACCGTGGCCGTTGGAATGAGGAAGACCTTCGATCACCTTGATAGTCTTGTTGTAGAGGTCAACAATCACAGGAGCACCTGTACGTGCCGTGTACGTGTTGGTGTTTTCCGGATCAAGTCCTATCGCATAGCCGTAGGCATACAAGATACCGTTGGAAGTGTATTGGCACTTTGCCAAGATGTTGAGGTAGTCGCAGGACAAGCCATCCACCTTGGTGTTGGTCAGGTTGAACTTGTAACTTGCGTCAAAGTCAGTTTCCCCCTTCTTGATACGGGCGATACCAGCATCCAATCCTGGAATGTAACCGAACGAGCCTACACAACTGATGTAGATATCTCCATTCTCGTCCTCGAAGATGGATTGGTTGTCAATCGGACGTGTAGGTCCGCAGATGCCGATCGAGGTGTTGCGGATTCGCTTGATGAAACTGTCGTCCGACACTTTGTAGAGTGCCATCTCAATTGCGTTCTCCGTCGGCATCCATTGCGAATTGTACTGTTCCAAAGCCACATAGAGTATATTATCACGAATATACAACGCACCAGGATAAGCGGACACCCCTTCGTTACGAAGAGAAGAGACATCTATCCTCGAAATCTCCTTCATCGTCTTAGGATTGAAGGCGATGATCAAATCCAAACTTTGGCAACATACGTACGCTTTCTCCTCATTGGCTTCTACGACGATTGCCGCACTTGAATTGGCAGGAAGTGTCATGGAGCCCTGCAACTCCAACTGATGCATATCATTCAAGACATAACGCTTCAACTTCAGTTCCGTCCCTCCCATATAGTCTGGGAAAACATAGATGTTTCCGCTCTTGCAGACGCACGGATAAGAGCCGAATCCGAGAGGTATGGCGTTTTTGTTGTCGTAGTTGACACCTCCGCCGAAGTCGCTGATAGCCTGCAAATAGCCGCTACCGCTATCCCCCGAAGGATTGGTCACTGTAGTAGAGAAAAGAATCTTTCCTGATGCTGATTGACCGTTGTCATCATCATCGTCCTCACAACTGGTAAAAACACCAGCAAAAGCGAGAGCTAAAAATAAATACTTAAAATTCATCTGCTTGTAATTATAAATTGATTATTGTCCATTATTCACGATTCACTTCATCACATACCTTACCTTGAAAGAGAAATTCCTTCCCGGCAAAGGTCGATTGAGGTCAGAATAGACCGTTCTGTCTGTCAGATTCTTAGCCTTGAAAGAAAGCGTCCACATATCGTTTTTGAACGTGTGTTCAATACCTGCGTCGAAGGTAAGCGATGTCGGAATCTTTCGGTCCTGATACTTACTCATCTCAAAATCGTAGAAGTATTCGTGGACATAGGAGGCATCGAGCAAGAAGCGGCTATTTTGGTTCTTACCTCCGAAAAGGTTCTCCTTGTGCAGTTCGATACCGGCATTGCCGAGCAGATAAGGAATGTTGGGCATACGTTTGTTGTATGTAGGATTTTCCGCCTCTGAACCCGTTTCATGCTTGCGTCGGTCTCGTAAATCTTGATAAGTACCATTGGCATAGGCATAGAGGAAGGAGGTGACATCTCCCTTCATTTCAAGTTCCACCCCCTGCGTGCGCACCGTTCCGAAATTGGCGTAACGTGCCATAGAAGGAATCATATCCGCCTGATAGCGAATCATATCTTCAAGTTCGTTAAGGAAATAGTTGGCCTCAACTTCAACGAATCCATGCTTGTTGTTGTGATGGTAAAGCACACCGGCGTTAAGTCCGTTGCAACGCTCTGGCTCCAAGTTGGTAGCCGGAAGGATGGAATAGCCGTTGCCCACTAACTCCTCCGAAGTCGGGATTCTCACCTCCGAACTGAAGGATGCCTTTGCCAACCATTTGCGAGTGAATTTATAGCGAAGGGACTCGCTACCACCCCAATAGTTTCGACTGAGGCTGATATCCGTAGGGTTGTTGACAAAAGTCTGTTCCAGCACTTTAGTATCAGAAGAGTAATTAAAGTTCTTGAGCGTGGTGGCACTCATGAAATCGCCGTCCAAAAGTGTCAAATCGTAGGAAAAACCAGTCGTGAAGCTACTCGTATGGCTTGGAAAATTGGTCTGGTAGCCGAAAGATTTATCCATCAACTCATTCTCAGGCTTTTGTCGAGTATGGGTACCATAAAGATTAAGGTTGAAAGTGCTGTACTTATTCAGCAAATAGTTCAAGTTCAGCTTGGCAACGTAATCGTGCGTCCGGTTATCGGAGTCGGAAGCGTAGTTGCCCTGCTCACCACCATAGGCAGAGACTGCGTTGTAGCGGTTGCCATCCCAATCGTAACGGTAGGGAGCGGCATCATAAAGGCCGTTTCGCCCATAACTATAACACGCATCGAAATCGAAGTCAAGCCCATTTGCCAAGAAATTGTCCCTTTTGAGGGAGAGTGCTGTAATGATTGCTTGACCATGAGTATAGGCCTCACGAATGTCAAAGTCGATTCCTTGAATCTCCGCACGGGTAGAGTTATAGATCAACTCCAATTTAGCCTCGTCAAAATACCACTTGGTGGCTTTGATTGAACCTCCAACCATTGCTTTTTTGAATTGGTCATGGTCACGCTTCACAACACGATTGTCAAGGTTTTGTAGTTTCATCTCGTAGTCGTTGTCTGAATAGGTCAAAACGCCACCTAATCCAAACTGAAGACCTGTTTTCTTATTGTTCCGTTTGAAGGCCGTGTTCAACTTATGCGTGTTAAAAGAGGCTATTTCGTAACTTGCATCGAAATAGACTGGAGGATACTCCTTGGTGACAACGTTCACGGCGCCACCCAATGCCGAACCTCCGAAACGGTAAGGAACGATGCCCTTGTAAACTTCGATGCGTTCAATCATATCGGTAGGCACGTCGTTGAGCGACATATAATCGCTAAGCTGACCGATAGCCGCCTCGTCAATATAGATTCCCATCCGTTTGCCTTCCAAGCCACGGACGGATATTCTTGAGGCACTACCCACGCCTCCCGTATTTCGAACAGTGATACCCGTTGTTCGAGCCAACGCATCATTGATATTAGTAGTCGTTCCCTCCAATTGTTTGACGGAGATAACCGAGATGGGCATGGAAGCCTCCTTCATCTGACGCACATCGTCATGTCCGACGATGACGAACTCTTCCAATTCCGTATCAAAGAGGTCATCCTCCCCATTTTGTGCACCCACATTGACCAATGCAGGCATTAGCGACGCTCCCAGAACTAAAACTTTTTTTACATCCATATACCTCTGTTTTTTTTCGGGTGCAAAATTACCTTGTCCATCCAACGTGGACTATCACCATTTTAGGGTATATTAAAAAGGGGGAATAGCTATTTTTTGCGAGGGAACACCATAGTCCGCCACCCCAAAAATCGGGTAGAGGCAACATCGTAAATCATTATTTCAAGTGATTTTTCTTATTTATCCACAAAAATAACTTTGCATCATTGGAATTTAAGGAAAAACCAAGTGTGTTAATATTCTAAACATTAAGAAACAAAATGAAGATTAAGAAAATTGTAGGTCGTGAGATACTCGATTCCCGCGGCAATCCAACTGTAGAGGTAGATGTAACACTCGAAAACGGAGTTATGGGCAGAGCTGCCGTTCCTTCCGGAGCCAGCACTGGAGAGAACGAAGCTCTCGAGCTCCGTGACGGAGACAAAAGTCGTTATTTGGGCAAAGGCACATTGAAGGCTGTGGCTAATGTGAACAACGTGATCGCTCCCGCACTTGTGGGCGAATGTGTTTTCCAACAACGTGCTATTGACCAGAAGATGCTCGAACTAGACGGAACGCCCACCAAAAGTAAATTGGGCGCAAATGCCATCCTTGGAGTTTCGCTTGCTGTAGCCCATGCTGCCGCAAAAGCCTTGAATATCCCCTTGTACCGCTATATTGGAGGTGCGAACGCCTACACATTGCCAGTACCGATGATGAACATCATCAACGGAGGAGCACACTCCGACGCTCCAATTGCATTCCAAGAATTCATGATCCGTCCCGTTGGCGCAAGCAGCCTGAAAGAAGCGGTCAGGATGGGAGCTGAGGTATTCCACAACCTTGCCAAACTACTCAAAAAGCGTGGTCTCTCCACCGCTGTGGGTGACGAAGGTGGATTCGCGCCTAACCTCAATGGCGTGGAAGATGCTCTTGAATCTATCTGCCAAGCAATAAAGGATGCTGGCTACGAGCCTGGTAAAGATGTGAAAATCGCCATGGACTGCGCCGCAAGCGAATTTGCCGTGGTAGAAAATGGCCAATATTTCTATGACTACAAACAACTCAAGAGTGGCAAGCAGAAAGATCCTAACGGGAAAAAGCTGAGCGCCGAAGAGCAAATCTGCTACCTCGAACAGCTCATCAGCAAATACCCTATCGACTCCATTGAGGATGGTCTCGACGAGAACGATTGGGACAACTGGGTTAAGCTTACCGAACGTATTGGCGACCGTTGCCAATTAGTAGGAGACGACCTGTTTGTAACCAACGTCAAGTTCTTGCAAAAAGGTATCGCCATGGGTGCTGCCAACTCCATCCTGATCAAGGTAAACCAAATTGGTTCGCTGACCGAAACTCTCGATGCTATTGAAATGGCTCACCGCCATGGTTACACCACTGTCACCTCCCACCGTTCGGGAGAGACGGAAGACACCACCATCGCAGACATTGCGGTTGCCACCAATTCAGGACAAATCAAGACTGGATCTCTCTCCAGAACTGACCGTATGGCTAAATATAACCAGTTAATCCGTATTGAGGAAGAGTTGGGCAATTCATCGAAGTATGGCTATAAAAAAATCAAATAATACTTTTTACTTTAATTTGTTGTAAACCATAAAAGCAGAGAAAGTCGCGTTGTGAAGCGCGACTTTTTTATCTGTCATCAATCAGACCTACTATGAAAATGAAGCAGTTCACCCCATCACCACATCCAAAACCATCATCATCGAAAATCCGACGGCAAAACCAATCGTGCTGAGGTTGGAGTGCGTCCCTTGCGAAGCTTCGGGAATGAGTTCCTCCACCACCACATAGAGCATCGCTCCTGCGGCAAACGGAAGCAAGTAAGGCATGGCAGCCAAAACCACAGAGGCCAACAAGAAGACCAAGGCTCCTCCCATCGGTTCCACCACCCCACTCAAACTTCCAATGAGGAAGGACTTCAACCGACTGTTCCCCTCGCTACGCAACGGCATGGAGATAATGGCACCTTCTGGAATATTCTGAATGGCAATTCCCAAAGAAAGAGCCAACGCCCCTGCAACACTGAACTCAGACGAGGCCGCCCCTGCAACAGCCACGCCAACCGCCATTCCTTCGGGAAAATTATGGATCGTGACCGCCAACGCCAACATCGTGGTCCGGGACAAACGGCTATGCGGTCCTTCGACCTCTCCTTTGGGATGAAGATGAGGCGTGACATAGTCGATAAGGAGCAAAAAAGCAAAACCGCCCAACAGACCGGCAGTCACCTGCCAGATGTTTCCCATTTCCATCGCCGGCAAAATCAGCGACCAGACCGAAGCGGCTACCATCACGCCCGAAGCAAAACCTAACAATGCCTTTTGGAGCCGCTCAGGTAACTCGTTTTTCATGAAGAAAACGAAAGCTGAACCTAAGACCGTACCCGCCAAAGGAATCAATAATGCTATCATATATTCCATACTAAAATCCTCCTATCTTCTACTTATTTCTCGAATATGCTTCAATCTGTAGTTGTCATCTCTTCAGAAAGAATATTTCAGCTTTCCCCACACTTCCGAATTGTCCTTGTAGAAGGCGAACATTCCTGCATCGGCACGGAACCAGTCATAGCCTAATGTGATGGCGATGTCGTCGGTGAGCTGGTAATCGGCATTGAAACGGGTAAAGAATGCACCGTCGTTTGCGCAGTCGATTCGTCCGAAGGCACCGAGCTTCATCGTGTTTCGTAACAAGGCCTTGCTAATATTGACGGTCGCCATGCCCGAGTTATGGTAGTCGGCCAACTCATCATCCCCGAAAATATGGGTGTGGCAGTATTGCAACATAAGCGTCCAATCATTGCCTGGATACCAATCCAAACCAATCAGTGAGACAAGGTCGTTTTCTCGCTTGGCGGCTCCTCTATAGTTTTTCGGAGTATGTAACATATCCAAATAAGAGGCGGCTTCCGCTCGAACCACGAAGTTGCCGGCGGAGACGGAGAGGTCGGCTCCCAACATCGTCATCCTTCCGTAATAGGCATCCACCGACAAGAGTCCCTCTGGCGTGATACCAGCCAGACTGAAGACGGGTGCCTTGTTGTATGTGCGTAGGGCGCAAAAAGAGAAGTCCACCCCGCTCAAATAGGCGGAAAGACGGGCACCATACTCGCTATGGGAGATCCGTTTTGATGGAGTGTGATGGTTCGTCTCGCAATTCATTCCATTGAGCGATATGCCCCATGGATTCTTAGGATCGGTGGGTAGCTCGTAGTATTCTGGCACGGGGACGAAGATGACTTCCGTTTTCACATTCACCCCTCCATAGCTCAGACGAAGGGCATTGACAGGGATGCGTATGTCGTCGTAATCCTGCGCAAGAAACTCGGTGTAGTCCATGGGCGAGATGATATCTGTGACTTGTATCCCATCAGCCACTCCCCAAGTAACAATCTGTCGACCGAATTTAATTCCCCATCCCCCATGGGTATGTTCCCCAAAGGCTTCTCGAAGGAATAAACCAGATTGTTTTTCTACGATGGAATTATATACCGCATTGAAGGATATAAAACCGGAAGTAGCTCCCTTCTCCAGACCTCCCTCGAGGCGTGCGCGTGTGCGACTCGACATATAGTCGTAGTCGCCACTTGCACGCATGGCATGGTAGGTGTCAATAAAACCTTTATAATTGAATTTCAATTCATTGACATCCTCTTGTGCCCAAAGGAGAGCGGGGAGAAAAATCAGTAATAATAACGTTTTTCTCATGACTGCTTATAATCCTTTTTCGAGTTGTGAGACAGTGAAGATATTATCACTTGTCGGCTGGTCATATTGATAATTTTTAAATTTCAGATCAGTCTCATGTTTGGTCTGGACATTCTTCATGTTCATGTGCCCGATAGTCCAGTAGCCATTGATCTGCTTGATGTCGTCGGCGATGAGTTGACGATGTAATTTGTCAAGCTTGTCATAGTACTCCACCTTCACGGGAATCAGGCAGTCTTGGCGAACCCAAGAGAGTCGTTTGGTGTAGAGGTCTCCATTTTTCTTTGGTACGGATTGTAGCACCCAACACTTGTATCCGTCAATTGTCTCTTCACGCAAAAGGGTATGGGTATCCTCGTCAAGGTTGCGTCGACCCATGTCATCGTAAGTGAAGTCGGTCCCCATGAAATAATCGGTTTTGGAAGAGGAACCACTGATGCGGCGCGTCTTCTTCATGGCTGGCAGATAGAGCCATTTGTCATCATCCTTGTTGGCTTGATCGTAATCCCACGTGAGGAAACCTGTACCCTTCACATCGCCAGGATAGAGGAAGAACATGATGGTTTTACGGTCTTGCCCGTAATCCTTGGAATAGGATTTGAGTTCGCGCACCCGTTTGCTACCGTTTTTGTTGATGAGGGTAAGACTCATCTCGCAGTAACGTGTGTCGCCATCCGGACGGTTGTGTACTTTTTCTGCCACTTCTAATCCAGTTAATGTTTGTGCCATGATTGTTGCCGTAACAAGCAATCCGACCATCGTTGAAATCATCTTTTTCATATCATCAGAGTTTTTAAATTGTTAATCAATAGTGTTTTCATTCGTGCTATTTTCTTCACCGAACACCTTGAAGTGACGCATCACAACAGGTGATATGACCAAGTCTGCCACGAGAGCGGCAATCAGACCAGCGGAGGCTAGAATACCAAGATCTACGAAATTATTAGCCGTTGAGGATGTGAATCCAAGGAAGGTGGAAACTAAGATGACGGTTGACATCACCACAGCGATACCGATGACACGGAAGGTCCGTAGGATGGCGTAGCGATAGTTCTTTTGGCGGTCGAATTCGAGGTGCGCATGGTTGATCACGTGGATGGTGTCATCCACCGCCAGACCCAAAACCATCGGAATCACAATGGCGGTCATCATATCGAGTGAATAGCCAAACCATCCCATCACGCCACCCACAAAGATGATTGGCGCCAAATTCGGAATCATACCGATCAAGCCTAACTTAACATTACCGAAAGCTATCATCAACAAGAGACCCACAATCAGTACGGAGAGCAGCAAAGACCACATCTGTCCACGCACCAGATATTGCTGCATCACCGTGAATTGAGGCACGCTACCTACGGCTGACACTTGTGCGTCAGGGAACAGTTCGGCGGCGTATTGCTGGATATCATTGATGTCGTTCTCCACCTCGGCAGAATTGTAGTTTTTCAATTCCACTTGCAGACGTAGCTTGCGATAGTCATAATCAATCCAATAGTTAGTCTCCGAACCACCTGCGTTTTCGTAGAGCAAAAGCAACTGAGCTATCATGTCGCTATTTTCTGGTATTTTGTAATACTCCTGTTTGTTTTCATTGAGGGTGCGGTTCAAATCCTTCAGAATCGGCAAGATGGAGTAATGGCGTTTGGTGAGATGATAGGTCTCACATCTGTTTTCAAGCATTTCAAGACGTTTCAGAACGTCAGGTTTCTTTGCGTCATCCTGATTTTGTAGGGTGACAAGCACATCGTAGGTGTAGAGCGAACCCAACTCGGAATAACCGATGTCCAGCAACTTGTCTACGTAGGGTACTTTACGGCCCATGGTCTTCTCCACGTCAAAAGCAGGTTGGATGCGGTGTACCGCGGATACGCATACAACAGCCAATATTCCAGAGACGATCATGATGGATCGGCTATGTCTCAAGACCCACTCTCCCATACGCTCGAAGAAGGCATCGATGCGGCCCTCTATGGTTGAGGAGAAGGCTTTCTTCAGTTTTACATTCTTTCGTCCGATGGAATATACCAACGGAGTCGTGATGAGGCACATAAGCAGAACCGACAGGATGCAGAGGGATGAGTTGATACCAATCGCTTTCATCGGCACCAGTTTCATTGCCACGAAAGAGAGCATAGCGGCAATGGTGGTGATACCAGAGAAGAGGACTGGCCACCCCGTCTCGGTCACCGCTTCTACAATGGCCTTGCGTCTGTCTCCGTGTTGGAAGAGCTGAGTGCGGAAATAGTTGTATATATGAATGTTGTAGGCAATTGATATGGCAAAGCATAAGACCACCACAGAGAGTGTGGCCGACTGGTCGATGTAGAGTCCTGCCCATCCGATCCATCCGAAAGCCATCAATATGGCCATGATAGTGGTTATGATAGGCATGACCACACCTCGTAGCGAGCGGGTCACCAGTGTCATGATGACGATTCCGACAATAAGGATGATAATGGACATCATGCGCATCTGTCCTTGTATGTATTGCATCTTCTCGTATGACATGAAAGGCATTCCTGCCGGAGAAGGATTCAGACTGGCATATTTCTCCTGCATACATATCTGTTTCGCTTCACGTCCGGTGAGCATATCGGGCGATTCATTGCCTTCCGCTTTCCACACAGAGTCTTCCGGGAAAGGACGTAGCTTCACCATGATCCATGACATGGTACCATCCTTGGAGATCAGTCTTCTTGCCAGTTCAGGTTTCGAGTAGGCTCTTTGACGGATGGCCTCAAGACCAGCCGCATCCTCGGGAATCGTGTCAGGTACAATCTGACCGAGTTCCATGCCGCCATCTGTGCCGATCATGAATTCAAGGTCGGTCAGGGAAGTGATGCTCTCGGAGTAGGAAAGGCTGTCCATCAGGTTCTGACTTAGTTCCCGAATCAGTTCAAGATTCTCTTTTGTGAATAGTCCGTTTTCATTTTTCACCAAAACGGAGACATAGTAGTCATTACCGAATGTAGCTTTGAAATCATCTGTTTTCTCCAACATAGGGTCGCCCTCAACGAAATAGCTATCCCAAGAGGTTTCGAAATAGATACGTTTCAGACCCATGGCCGACACAATAAAGACTGCGGCAAAGATCAGTACCGTCAGTAGTCGGTGATTTAGATTCCACTCAGTCAGAGCATGGAATCGCGAATTGATTCTCTCAATATTCATAATCAATCAAATTTTAATGTTTTATATATTGTTAATTACTATTTGAATTTTAATTTATTATAATCTCAAAAACGAACACTATTCAGAATTGTTCACAAAAAAAAGAGACTCATTTCTGAGCCTCTTTTATGATAAAGTCCGCATCGCATTTTGGACGAATAACTGCACTATGTTCATTCTCATTATTTGCATTTCTGAACGCTGTTTGTTTATGATGCAAAAGTCAGTAATAAAAAGGCGTTGGACAATCCCTATTTATGGGGGTTGTCGAGGGAATTTATGGTTGTTTGTGGGGAGGGAAAATCACGCTGGTTTTACAGGACATATCCAATTGCGGTGAGCGTATTCCGTCGCCACGCTTTACACACTAAATTCCTCCCTACTTTTAGGCATATGCCGTCTGATTCCGTCCCAAGTGGGCATTGGCGAGCCGTGGTGCTGACGTCGCCACTCGTCGAATTTTTGGTCGATATAAATCATCTCTTCTATGCCGTTTTGGCAATGGTCCGAAACCATCAGCCGCCCTAATACGGTTTTCGACATCAGTCTATATAACAGAAACATAGCGTATGTCCGCAGACCACCGTTGTAGAATCGGTCTTCGTCCTCCGGCATAACACTCACACCCGTACTTTTCAGATAGGCGAAGCACTCTTTCGACGCCTGCATAATGAGCTGAATGTCGTGGCGGCGAAGTTTCTTCAGATTGCAGCCACATTTGTAGCACATATAGCCGTAGGGCATCACTTCAGCCACGTGGCACAAGTAGTAGGCCTGCATATCGCTGATTGGCGTTATCTTGTAGTCTTTGATGCTGAATGCTTTGCGTATGGTGTCGATTGCCCAGTCGGGTGCGGGTTGGTGCAGTCCACCGACAAAAAGTTCAGTGACGGGCAGCCTTGCTACAACGGCTTTTCCACCTTCTCGGTGCCCTGCCGAGTTCTGAAATCCGAAAAGCAACTGCAAATCGTTACGTTCGGACAAAATGCGGTTTTGACAATAGTCGGCTTCAAGATTATTACCTACAAGCACTAAAAGATTGGTTTTCAGTCCGACGAAAGCATCTAATAACGCTTTCTGTTGTTGCCCCTGCATCAGAAAGAAGACAATATCGAACCGTTCGTCAATGGGTGCACTCTCAACAATTTTTGGATGGTCCGTGGTGGTTTTGCGTTGCAGATAATGTCTGACAACCAACCCGTTGCGGCGTAATTCATCGGCTGTTGAACGTGCCACTACCGTCACATCATTACCAGCCTTACACAGAAAGTGAATCATCAGTGAGCCCAATGCTCCCGAACCATATACAAGTATCTTCATAATCAATCAAATAAGAGTTTAAAATTAATCCACATAGAAGCGGACATATATTCAGGACGTCAATCCCCACACATTTCCCCCTCAATCGCCTTCCCATCTTTAATGGTGATAATCTTATTAGCCCCCGCCACCGTACGCATTCGGTGAGCGATGACCAAGACGGTTTTTCCTTTGATCAGTTTTGAGATGGATTGCTGTATAAGCGTCTCATTTTCAACATCGAGTGAGGCAGAGGCTTCGTCCAAAAGGATGATTGGGGCGTTTTTTAGAAAGGCTCGTGCGATGGAGATGCGTTGACGCTCGCCACCCGATAGTTTCTTGCCGTTTTCGCCGATAATGGTCTGCCATTTATCAGGCAGATTCTCGATGAATTCGGTACAATTGGCCCATTCCGCCGCCTGCATCACCTGCTCGTCGGTTGCGTTCTTGTCACCAATACGGATGTTTTCCATGATTGTATTGTTAAACAAAGTAACATCTTGGAACACAATAGAATAAAGGTTCATCAATATTTCCGGGTCAACTTTTGAGATATCCTGACCACCCACCGTTATTCTACCCGAATCGATGTCCCAGAACCTTGCGGCAAGCCTAGAAACGGTTGTTTTACCGCTACCGGACGCACCGATAAGTGCGGTCACCTCGCCTTGCTTTGCGACGAAAGAGACACCATCAAGAATCTTCTTCCCATCCTCATACGAGAAGGTGACATCCTGAAATTCAATGTCTCCTCCCTTCACTTTGAGTTCCTCGCCACCCGTCTGTTCCTTGTGTAGCAATATATCATTGAGTCGTTCGCAGTTGACGTCCAAGGCGATGATTGCAGCGAAATGTTCAAGCGAGGTGGTCAACGGGTCATAAATGCGAGAGGCAATCACCAAGAAAAGCAAAAACTCAAGTACCCCTAATTCTCCGGATCTGAGCAACATGGCACCAACAAGTGCGGTGGTAGCAATGCCAAACTTCAGCAATAACTCAGCGTTGCAGACAAATAGACCAGTACCCAATTCGCTCCAAAGCATACGTTTCTCCACTTCGTGGATTTTCTTCTTTATGTCCTCAAAATAAGCGTGTTGCGCATTGTTTTGACGCAAATCACGAACGGTTTCCAAGCACTCCTGTATCTTCTCGGTCATCTCAACGGCAGCGGCACTTTTCCGCTTGCCCAGTTTGTATTGCACTTTACGGGACAGTGCCACGATCAGCATACTAAGAGGCAACACCCAAACCACAGCCAAAGCCATCTTCCAATTGATAAAGAATAGACATACGGCTATCAAACAAGTACTTATGATTGAACCGTTCAGTTGCGGAATGAAGTGCGACGAAGCTTGTTCGATACTTGCCGCATCATCCATCAGTGTCGATGTCAGGTCAGCACTATCTTTTTTAGCGAAAAATGACAGCGGAAGTCTCCTTAATTTTTCCGCCAGTGTGATACGACGCACCCCGCTCTCTCGGTAGGTGGAGAAGTAGCAAGTGTTGTATTGAATCACAGTGGTTATTGTCATTATAATCGCCCAGACAAAGACACCTATGATGTAGAATGGTAGTCTGCCTTCTAGATGGTTGCCCATAATGTCCTGAATCAGGAGATAGAGCAGAATGACGGGCGAAAACAGCGCCAGATTGTAAAAAACGTTTGCCACCGATGCAATCAACATCGACTTTGCGCCCTTATCAGACAGGGCATATTTTTGTTTGAAATTCAACATTTTAGTATTTAGTTTTAGAGGTTTAAACTTTAGTTTTCAATCGTCCATTTTACCGACTTCTGGTAATCGTTCCACATCCTTGCGTATATACCATTCTGATTTACAAGGTCATCGTGTCTGCCGCTTTCGATTAACTGGCCTTCTTTCAGCAGGAATATCTCATCGGCATCGACCACCGTTGAGAGTCGGTGCGCAATCTTTATCACCGTCTTACCCTTCGCCATTTCGTTGAAGGCTTGAAGAATTTTCTCCTCGTTCTCTGGGTCGGCAAAGGCGGTGGCCTCATCCAAGATCGGGATAGGCGTGTTACGCAACATCACCCGTGCGATCGCGATACGTTGCTGCTCGCCACCGCTTAGGTAGGTGCCACGACTACCGATGATTGTGCGAATACCGTTCGGTAACCGATTGATGATATCGGTACATTGGGCACGTTCCAACACCTCCATCACCTCGTTCTCCGTTGCGTCAGGCTTAGCCAGTCTGATATTGTCCAAAATGCTTGTTTTTAATAATTTACTATCCTGAAAAACGAATGACACGATTTTTGAAAGTTCCTTTTGTGGAATATTACGCACATCCACGCCGCCAATCAGGATTTCACCTTCGGTGGTGTCCCAAAAGCGAGACACAAGGCTTGACAAAGTGGTCTTACCTCCGCCGGACGGCCCCACAAAAGCCACATGTGCGCCAGATGGGATATTTAACGAGATACCATCGATTACGTTGCGTGTCGCATCTTTGTATCGGAATACAACATCCTTAAATTCAACCGAATAATCTTTCGGAGTTTGCGGATTTGTGTTGTCCGTAATCTCCTCGACGTTTAGGATTGAATCGATGCGATCCAGGGCATTTCCGACAATCATATCAGCCTCCGATGAATGCATGAGTTTGAAGAAAATCACCGCAATAACAGGAGTGAAGATAATGTAGAACATTAGGTTTGAGAAGAATTCAGGATTTGCGGCATCGCTTCCGTGATAGAGCGCAACACCTATCAACAGGGCGAAGAATGAGTTGATGATAACCGTATAGGCGGTCATTGGGATGCGGAACCGTCTTGTGTAGCTCACCGAGAAATTCTCATAGGTGTCAATCGCATCTTTGAGTTTCTTGAACGAGAAGACAGTTTGTCCGAATGTTTTCACAACCGGAATACCACGCACATACTCAACAGCCTCTTTTGTCATGTTCTCAAGCGCAAGGTTGTAGGCTTCGATATCTTTCTTCAGCGAAGGTCCCACCATAAACCCAAACATAATGAGAAAACTGAGCGCTATGGTCGCAATGCACAAAAGACCAATTTTCCAGTCGAAATACATCAGCAAGACGATCATCGCCACGGGCGTGGTCATTGCCACGGTACGGTCTGGCAGGATGTGTTCCAGGAAGTTACTGGTTGAGTCGGAAGCATCGATGATGATTTTGCGGATCTTACCGCTACCCTCTGTCTCGATGTGGCCCAACGGCATACGCAATATTTTTTCGACACATCGCTCACGTATGTTGGCCACTGTGCGGAATGCCCCAAGGTGGGAGCAACCCAATGCGCAGAAATAGACACACATGGCATTTACAGCAAACTTGACGGCGGTATATCCGTAGTCCTCAATATTCTCCGCTTGCGAGAAATCGGGCATCACGGTCAGCACCTCATTCACTATCTTCCAGATATAGACAAATGGCACAAGCGCCAAACATGCGCTTAAAGCCGAAAAGACCATGGAGCCGATGGTAAAGTATTTGAACTTACCCGCATAGCCCATCAATTTTAAAAGATTTGGTTTTTCTTTGTTTTTACTACTCATATTATATTAATTTTCAATTAGTTACAAACTTAAAAACGAACAATATTCAGAATTGTTCACAAAAAAAAGAGACTCGTTTCCGAGCCTCTCTCCCTGCATTATAAACCAAGCTATATAGAACAATTGTACCATTATTGCAAATTATTATAAATCAACTGTTTCCATCCATTATTGTGATAATTGACATACTCCGCAAAAATTCGTTCCGCCTCCTTTGCGCTTATCTTGTGCATAATGATTTCCTCCAATAAAGTGAATAGCTGCACTGCGTTTATATGAATGAAGAAGGGGGAGAAATCCCATTTCAGTGCAGGGTATTTCTGCTTCATCGCATCCATATACTTCAGCACCATTTCAGTTGCCTCGTCTGTAAATTCTTCCTTGAAATGAGCCAAAGAAGAGCCTGCCGATTTAAACAACAACAAGGTCAGCAAATCCCTGTATCTATGCATTATGCTACTATATTCGGCCGCGGTCTTTTCTGCCATGCCCGGCATCCATTGCTGCGTGACGTCAACATTCTGTGGATTGTGGTAACTGTCGATCATCTCCTTGAACTCGTTGACCACAGGAGCTACAATGGAGCAAAACAGATCATCCTTGCCACCGTAGTAGTTGTAGATGTTGCTCACACCCACCCCCGACTTCTCGGCAATCTCGCGCATGGAAGTCTGAGCAAATCCCTTTTTCAGGAAAATGCGTTTGGCCTCTTGGGCAATCTGCTGCTCTATGTCCTCTTTTTTGATTTGCATAGCTGAACGATGTACGTTTTTATGTTGCAAAAATCCATCTAAAACGGCTATTCCACAATCCCTATTATTTGTCTTTTTCCGGCTTGGCATCCCCTATCTTAGGTATTTTGTGGAATTTTCCTGTCGCACGACTGCCACCAAGAAATGCGGAGGAGATAGGCCTACCTTCCACTTGCCGAGCTATTCGTGTTTGAGGATACCTTCTTCGTCCCACGCAGCTTCTCTTTTAACGACGGACTATAAACGACCCGATACCCTCCCTTTTTGTTCGGGGAAGAGAGGATGAAATAGGCCATTAGGGATTTGTCCTTCGCCAAAATTTGGAGTGCACGTTTAGAACCCATAACCATAAAGGCCGTGGCATAGGCATCAGCTGTCATGCAATCCTCCGCAATGACCGTACTTGACAGGATGTCCTGTTGAACAGGATAGCCCGTGTGAGGGTCTATCGTATGAGCATACTTTTTCCCCTCCTTATAGTAGAACTTGCGATAATTGCCACTTGTCGCCACCCCTCCATTTGTTAACAAAAGGACATCCTGCACCTTCTTATTGACGGAAAGAGAATCCTCCTCGGGTGTGTTGATGCCGATGCTCCATGGTTTTCCTTTCGAGTTGCGTCCACGCAGGGAGACCTCACCCCCTATCTCAACCATATAGTTGCGAACACCACGTTGGGAAAGCCACTCGCCAACCACATCACAGGCATACCCCTTAGCAATACTTGAAGCGTCGAGAATAGTTCGAGAATCATTTTTCCTTACGCGGCCCTCCTCGTCTATTTCAATGCTTTTATAGTCCACGAAACGGAGTAGGCTATCCACCATGGCAGGTGTGACATTGCCTCTGTTTTTGAAACCGAATCCCCACAAATTGACCAAAGGGCCAACTGTCATATCAAAGGCCCCATCCGTATGCTTGGAAACCTTCCTGCCACATTCCAAGACCTTTCTGAGATGATGATTTATGCGGACAGAGCTATCATTACTATTGATCCGGGAAAGAAGGGATTTCTCATTGAACATCGAAAGCGAATTGTCTATTTCACGAAACAAAGATTCAATGCTATCCTGATAATTCTCCTTGCCTTGATAGGATATATGATAGGTGGTATGAAAAGCATCACCCTCTAAAAAAACATAGTTCTGGGCATCCAAAGACACCCAGAACAACAATAAGCTAATAAATATGGTTAATCGATTCATTTCTTAGCCGTATTTTCTTGTACAAAAAGTTTTATAGACTTCTCACATTGTGCGTCGTCGTTTTCCAACACACCGGCTGCCAACCAATAGGCATATTTTCCTCCACAATAATCTGTGGCTCCTTCCATACTATCCCCATAACGGAACTCAATATGGTAGGTGTCAATTGGATTATCCGAGCGCAAGAAGAAATAAGTAAACTCGTCCTCATTGTCATCATCACTTTTATAGTAGTGGAAATCGTAGGTCGCATTGTAGGCAATATTCGAATAGGTATGGGAAAAAATCTCATTGCCCTTCGCATCAAGACCTTTTATCCGTCTGCCCTCGAAAACGAAACGGGAAACTCCTTGTTGGAAGTGGCAACTGAATTGCATCTCTTCCGTGAATCCATTCGAGCAATCCCCATATTTTTTTGTAGCTTCGGCTCCCGTCAAATCACCCAACATCGAGTTTTTCAAGTAGTTGGCCGTAGCTACTGCACTTTCTTCATCACCGACAGCCTTCGCACACTCACTAATCCAAAGGCTATCCCATTTTGCATTGACAATACCCTCTTCACTAAACAACTCGACATAGGTTCCTGCAAGTTTTTTCTGGAATTCAGTGGCTTGTCCTTCCTCAGTAATGGTAATGGATGAAGTCAAGGAGATGTACTTGTCGCTATTGAAAGTCACAGAGAAGGAGGTACCCGACTCCACCTCACCATTGAGAGTAAGGGATCCGTCCTTATAACTATAATCTTCCTCAGCCAAAACTTGTGCAGAACGACCAGAGCCCTTCTTTACGATAGCAAGCGTATAGTTGGCATCCGTAGGAACGTTGTCGAAAGCAATTGCTATGATTGGATTTTTGCCAGCAGGAGATGCCCCCAAACTGAGCGATGCAGCGTTTTGCTGCTTCACATAGAGGTTACAATCGATAGAGACATTATCCATTCCCTTCAACAAGTAGGTTATGTTGGTGATGGTCTTGCCTTGCAAACCTGCCGTATGTGTATAGGCAGGATGATTGCCATGAGGCTCCACGAACTCCTTCACACAGAAAGCCATCTCCAATGTGTTTAACCATAGATTGTTCAACGGAGTAAGGGCATATTTCTGTCCGTTGCTAGTGGTGATAATTGCGCCCTGCAAGTTCGCAGAAGGGATATCATCACGAGTAATATCTCCGCTTAGGGAAATACCATAATTTCCCCAAGAGAAAGCACCTGCATTGAGAGATACAGTCACCCCGCTCTTTGCAACCGGGGTACTATTATAGGCACTGAAGGACCCGTCGGATTTCAACAATTTATACTCGGAAAACAGAGTGTCTTCAACAAAAGAAAAACGTCTCTTTTCTTCCACAGAAAGCGCCTTATACAAGGCTTCTGGAATGGCAACACTCACCGCCTTGACTCCTAATATCTGTCTTCCATCCTCCGAAGAGAGACATGCTGAGAATCTTGTCGCCTTGCCACTTGTAGCAGACGTGAACACGTCCACTCCATCCGCCTCAAGCGACGAGGCTGATTGACAAAGTTCACCCGCATAAAACTCGCTCCATGCCATATCGGTAGTGGCAAAGTGGAGCGTATCTGAATGTTGGATTGGATTAAACTCAATATTCTTAACCAAATCCCTTTCGTACGACACTTGGGAACCGTCCTTGAGATTGACGATGACGTTTTGAGCCTGCACATACGATCCGATGAGGCCACAAGCCGCCAATGCTATTATTTTTTTCATACTCTAGTTGTTTTCTTTGAATGTATTAGTTGCTATTTATCAGATCCACATCTACTTGGCATTTCTTCCAGAAACCACCTTGAAGGAGTTGCTTGTGGTCTTCACAAGGAAGACATTTATTCTCCCCGTGTCAAAAAAGAGTTCCGCACGACCATCTCCATCGGCTTTTCCCTGGACGACAATCCGCCCATTCATATCATAAACAAAAATATCTTCTCCCGATTTTAGTCCACGCGCCTGCAATCCCCCATTGAAGGAGAAGACTTCCCCTTTAGTTTCCACTTCGTCGATGCTTGTCTCATTTTTCCCATAGGCAAACGAGCGATACTGGTCAATGGGATAAAACACCTTTTGATCATCTGTTCTAAGTTCGATATATTGATCATGAAAATAGACATCAGGATGGGATGAAAGCAAGAATGTGGTTGTCTGTCCACTGGCATCAGAGACGACAAGGCTCTCCGCCGCCCACAATTGACTCGATGTGAACAACGTTGCCGCAGCAAGACAAAGCAAAGAGTGTATATGTTTCATTTTGCCAAATTTTATAATTCCGAGGCAAAGGTAGAGCTAATAGGCAGGCTGGAAAATCCCATAAAATAGCTATTTCAACGAGAGGAGATAGTCATTGGAGAGGATGTCATAATCAAAGGGAAGGCCATGTCACATACGTAAGAGTGTACAGTCATCACTGTCGGTTAACAATAGGGATGCAGGCTAGGGCTGCCCTATCAAGCCATGGGACTCTCCCCACTTCTCCTGCATTCTACATACATCAAGTCTATCCTACCCTTCAGGAGTTCAGACTTTCCGATTTCCCATCCGTGGGCTTGGAGAAACGTGGCATATTGCTCCGCCGTCCATTCGTGGGCGAACTTGACTCCGACAAGGCTTAGGATTCGTTGCCACAGATTCTTTCTTTCATTGAAAACGAAGTTCGGGGCTATCAAGATTCCACCCCTTTTCAAGACTCGGTCTATCTCCTTCAAAGCCAATTCGGGATGAGGCATGATGTGCAACGCGCTGGCTATTATCACGACATCAAAGGATTGGTCGGCATAAGACAAGTCCGTAGCATCCGCCACTTCAAAAACGACATTGGAAGGGCATTCCCCCTTCTGGGCTGTTTCAATCATCTTAGGGGCGAAATCTGTGGCAATCACGCTCTCCGCACTGCCTGCTATGTGTTTCGCAATCATTCCTGGCCCCGTAGCCAATTCGAGGACTCTCTTACCTGCAACCATCAACGAAATTTGGTCATACAAGTAGTCGTAGATACTCTTCTGCGACTTCATCACACACTCATAAAACGGTGCGTAAATATTCCAAACTCTATTTTCCATACTTTTCCTTTTTAGTTCACGAAGCAAAAATAGAATAAAGGTTTTGCAGTCAGGTTGCAAATGCAAGTTGCGTCAATATCAGTAACCATTTATAGGGATGCCGACAGCACCAATTCCCCATTTTTAAGTATATTTCAATAGAATAGGTCGGAATACTTTTGCAGCGTCGAAAATGTGGAATTAACAAAACGGAAAATGAAGAGAATAATAAGCGTAATGATGCTGAGTTCGTTGGGATTAGGAGCAGTGAATGCTCAAGAGACTCAGCCTACTCCATACGACTCACTTTTAAAACGGATAGAATATCTGGAGCAACAAAGAGCGAAGAAAGACACCATAGTGATTATCAAAGAGGTTCCCGTCGAATCGGTTCTGATTCAAGAAGAGTACGTTTCGGAATCAGAAGAGGAGCAATCCCCAAAGCACTACGACGGAGACCCCTCCTTCAAGAAATATCAATTCGGCAGTTATGGTGAAATGTTGGCACGCCATAAAGACTATAGCTACAACCGTTGGAGCGGAACTGGAGCCTACCGAATGAATCGTTCCGAGATCTCCATTCCCCGATTTACGTTGGCAGGCGACTACAAATTCAACCGATGGTTCCAATTAGGAGCAGAAATTGAATTCGAGGCTGGCGGCGTAGGCACGGAATGGGAGCAAGAGACAGGCTCCGGCGCAGAAAACGGTGAATTGGAAAGCGAATGGGAGAAAGGTGGAGAGGTAGCTCTCGAACAATTTCATATCACCGTCCCTTTCCTTCGTGAACTCAACCTCAGGATGGGACATATAATCGTGCCTGTCGGCCTCACCAACGCCCACCACGAACCCTTCTTCTATTTCGGGACAAGCCGGCCAGAGGGAGAAACCAGCATAGTGCCTTCCACTTGGCACGAAACAGGTTTGGAACTATTCGGAACGATAGGAGACGGCTATGCCACCTTCAACTACCAAGCAGAGTTGGTAAACGGTGTTACCGTTGATGGATTTGACAAATACAAATTTTTGGGAGGAGCCAAACAAGGTTTGTTCGAACAAGACATCCTCACAAGCCCAGCCATCGTAGGACGCATAGAGTACGAAGGTGTTCCCGGCCTAAGAATCGGAGGAAGCATCTATTGGTGCGACGATGCCGGCAAAAACTCCAATTATCCCCACTACTACAGCACATTCAAAGTTCCCGTACGGATATTCAACGGCGACATCCAATACATCAACCGTTGGGTGACACTCCGTGCAAACGCCCTACACGGCAACATCGGCAACACGAATAAACTGACCCGTTCGACCTTGGGCAGGACCAGTGCGGCCTATAGTGGGAACAGCCCGGTAGCCAAATATGCCGTCAGCTACGGAGGTGAAATCGGTGTGAACATCGGCACCCTCTTCCAATGCCAAAAGCCAGTAAAGGTTTATCCTTTAGCCCGTTACGAATACTACAACCCGCAAGAGAAATTGGACGACAAATGGGTGGGCGAAGTGGAGGATCCGCGTTGCCAAGTGGCAGCATGGACTTTCGGCGTAAACTGGTATGCCCTGCCCTACCTCGTAATCAAGGGAGATTGGACATCCCGCCACATCGGCACCAACAATGCATTCGATTGGAAGACCGACTACATCTCGGAAAACGATTTTTCAATCAGCATTGCCTATGAAACATGGTTCAGCAAGAAATAAAAAAACAATAATTTAAATTCTATAAAAATGAAGCAATTTTTCAAGTATGCCGTAGCCCTGACAATGGGTGTGGCAACAACAGCAGGCATGATGACCTCCTGCGACGACGACGATGATGACG
>JAGCWQ010000133.1 GCA_017961765.1 Paludibacteraceae bacterium
GATGTATTCCATTTGTATAAACCATGATTTATTAATTCACTAAATAAATATCAGGGATTATTAGAAACACATGAGTAAGATTACACGTCATAGCAAGAGTGATGGGGAGATGTACGGTGAGAATGTCTTTGACATAAGTCGTCCGAATATATTTGGCAACCCTTACACACACATTAAGAATAGGGAGACGAAGGCGTTAGTGAAGGTGTCTACGCGTGATGAAGCTATAAGGCTTTATTCATTCTATTTTGACAGGATGCTTGCTTTGGATGGGGATGAAGGTGACAGATTTCGTGCCGAATGGGATAGAATGTACGACGCTTACAAGAAGTATGACGAGATATTCCTGTCATGCTATTGCAAACTTACGGAATCGTGTCATGCAGACGTCATACGGAAAAAGTTGATACAACGTTCAATGAAGGAGAAGATTGACGGAATCAAATCAGACGATGTTGGGCGTGAAAAAAGGGTTTTCGGACAATGAGTCGATTATTCTGTCGATTTCGCGGCATGTGTCGGAGAAGCAGATTACGTCATCGTCCGTCAATGCGAACCATTCACCCATTACGTGTTTGGCAGAGAAACGGTTATGGAGCATTGTTTCCATGCGGAACGGGTGGTTTGTCGGGTATCTCCTTATCGTGAATAGTTCAGACGCGTTGCCCGTTTGTAATGATGATATCCTGTTTTCGGCTGTCTTCCTCGTCACTCCTATCTTGTATAAGCCCTTGTCGGCGTCACATATCAGGTAGACGATGCCGTCTTTATTTGTCGAAAATGCCATACTTGGCGATATTTATTGTCATATATAAAAGTAGTTCATATGATAGAAATAATCAATAGGATTAAGATGGAGGTGTTGGGTTTTGCCAGAATGGGCAAACACAAGAGGCATCTCTTCGCCTGTGGGTTGGTGGCTTCGTTGGTGATTGGCTACTTCCACGGTTACATTGTAACGGCGTTCCTTGCCGGATTCCTCGTATTGGCACTTGAACTGTTCCGTGTTTATCTTCCGCCGAGGAAGTTCACGTTCTTCGGACGTGAATGGCAGGTGCCTGACATAACGGCGATTGGGGACGTGATACATGACGGTGAGTTCTTGAAGTACAACGATTTTGACGTGAAGGATGGGTATGCATCGATGTCAGGCGTCGCCGTCGGCTTGGTTATCAAGTTGTGCGTGGCTTTATTTAAGTTTCTTTTTACGATTATTTAACTTAAAATATTTGGTTATTTGTGGAAAATTCCGTATTTTTGCATCTGCAAATGTGACGGAATTTTTTTTTTTCTATATGGACAATACTAATAAGAGCCTTGACAATCTTGCAAAGTGCTTATCGTCCCTTGATAGGACGATGACAAGCCTTACCAGGGAGTTGTCAAACCACGGCAGGAAGATGGACTTGCTGAACGAAGGCATAGGTAAAATAGTTGACAAGATGTCGACCGTGATACAGGTAATGCAATCAAACACTTGATGCATGAAACCGAGAGTGTATAAGATGTTTAGCGGTATAGATGGCTTGGAGGTAATACCTGCACATCGTATAGCTACCTACAGGATAGTGGCGTACAAAAACAATAGATATTTCCTGTGGCGTCGTCTGTTCGGGAAGAAGTGGATGCCGCGTTATCGTGTAAGCTATGTGGCTGATAATGTAATGTGGGTGGATGCCGATGTATCCTTCCCTACGAAGGCATATACGATGTATGAATTAGAGAACGTGGAGGACACGTTCCACAAGGTTGCCAATGAGCATGAGATTGAAGTGTGGGCAAAGCCCTGTCTGGTGTTCCATCTTAGTGGAGAGGAGACCAAAAGGCTGTTTTTCGACAGCGATCATGGGCTTTTTGCCGAAGCACGTAAGGTTGCAATAAAGCATGGACTCTATATATGGGTCGACGGCATAGGTTATGAAAAAGTTGTTAATTTCGTAAAAAATAATCAGGAAAATAATGAAGGAATATAGTTTTGATGACATTATCCGCGAGGGCTTGCTGTTATACCGATACATACGCGGTTCGCAAGCGTATGGTACGGCTACAGATACGTCAGATATCGACGAGGGAGGCGTGTTCATGTCGCCTGTTGAACAGTTGTTGGGGCTTGGGTATGACTATAAGGAACAGTTAGCGGACGACAAGAACGACAAGGTGTGGTTGGAACTTAACAAATACATGAGGCTGTTGATAAAGTCCAACCCGACTGTGCTTGAGTCGTTGTACATCGGGCAAGAATGTGTCTTATTCGAATCGCCCGTGATGACTGAGCTGAAGAAGAATCGGGATTTGTTTCTCACGAAGGACTGTTTCGACTCTTTTGGTGGTTACGCCGTCAGTCAGATCAGCAAGTGCAGGGGATTACACAAGAAGTTTGTGAATCCCGTCGTAAATAGAAAGGGTGTCATCGACTTTTGCTATACGTTCTATAAGCAGGGTTCAACGTCAATAGAGAACTGGCTGTCGCATAGGGGTTTGAGGCAGGAGTTCTGCGGTCTTGTCAACGTACCCAACATGCCGACGATGTTCTCATTGTTCTATGACTTCGGGAGTCATTTCGATATTGATGGGATAACAGAGGGTGAGTTTTACCGGGCGTGGCTTTACAAGGACAATGAGACGCCTATTGGCTTGATGGCAAATTTTGTCGTCAATGAACTTGGTGTGGATCCAGTGGTACTCAATACATGGTTCCAAAGTCAGCATCCAATTGGTTACAGGGGTATCGTGAAACAAGACGATACTTCCAACGAGGTTAGGTTGTCTTCCGTCGTAAAGGGGGAGAAACCTATATGTTACTTATCCTATTATAAGGATTCCTATATTCAGCATTGCCGTAAGTATAAGGAGTACAAGGATTGGGAGAAAAATCGCAACCCAGTCAGGTACAAGTCCAATATCGGTAAGACATATGACGCCAAGAACGTGAGTCACAGCTTCAGGTTGATAGCCATGTGTACCGAGATAGCAAGGGGGGAAGGTTTCATTGTGAATCGTACAGGGCGTGATGCCGATTTCCTGCTTGACGTCAAGAACCACAAGTACGCCTATGAGGAAGTGATTGCCATGCTTGACGAGAGGAAAGCCGAAATGGACAAAGCGATAGCGGCGTCGACGTTGCCAGACAGCGTTGACGTGGATAAGGTCAATGACTTGCTTTTGTCGTTGAGGTTTTCGCAAATCAAGGGTGTATGATGTCTGTTTGGTTGGGGCGGTAGACTTCCTTGCCGTTGTCGTCTATTACATGGTACATGTTCACGTCGCTCTCGTCGACGAGCCATACGACTTTCGAGAAAATCATTGAGTTGTCGTTTAACGCCCACCTCCCTTTGTCGGTGACGAGTCTCATCACTTGATGGTTATGTAACAGGGTTCGTGGCGTTTCTGCACCGGTGCGAGGTACTTTGTCCACAGCAGTTCATAAGTCTCGCGTGACTTGGTGAGCATGCCTACCTTCGTGTTTAGACCGACCAGGAGGCAACCTTCCGTGTCGTTGGCGTCGTTGCCTATATGAATCCTGACACCAGAGAAACCCCTCACCTTGCATATGAGGGGTACACACCCGTTGGCGAGCGACTTGTACGGCTCTTTATTGCCGAACCTGGGTGAGTAGTTGTTAAGTGTCACGTTATATCTTCCTGCTGGTATGGCGGTCTTGCCGGCGACTTTTTTCTTACCGAAGTAGAGGCGGTCATAGTCCTCAAGCGTGTCGCAGAAATATACACCGTTAATGTATAGCCTTCCTATCGTGTATTCGCTTTTTCTCGCGATTCTCCTAAGTTCGAGTTCCATTTAACCTTGACTTTTGGTTATAAATAGCGTTAAAAATTCATTACTTTAGGTTTTTTAACTATTTTTTTTTGGCTGAACCGATTTTTTTATGTATCTTTGAAGAAGTAAATTTTAAACTTTAAGTATGTTGAAGAAAAGTTTTTTTAATACTATCATCGGTGCGTTCGTCGAGATAACGCCTGATGAGCAACCAAACATGGTTGAAGTTGCGAAACAGCCGGCTTCACAGCCTGCCAATTACGGTGTCAGTGTTGACCAAGGCATCAACGTGTCAGCAGATGGGTCAATACAAGGTACCGTTGACAACAACTTACTGGAGAAGATATGTGAGTTCATGGAGCAATCGAACTTACCGGGTCCCGATTACATCGAGTTGATGAAGGCCGCACAGAACGATGTGATGAAGTCCGCAATCCCGGATGAGTCCGCACGATACATGGCCGCCTATATTACTATGAAGGCGAATGCCCCACAACTTGACAGGAACGTAGTGTTGGGCAGTATTGACAAGTACGTTGAACTTATTGAGGGTCAACGTTCGGAGGCACTGAACCAACTACATTCCGTATGGGTGGAAGCTGTCGAGAAACCCGAGAAGGAGGTTGAGGAGGCGCAGAGTGAGATATCAAGCTTGCAATCCCGTCTACAAGAGCTGATACGTTTCGTGTCGGATAAGAAGGCTGAAATTGGCAAGGCGAAGAATGAGCAGACGATTCGCAAGGCTAACTACAACCATACGTTTGACACCTTCATTGGCAAACTTAATGCTGACAGGGGAAAGCTGGACGCCATACTTGTTGACTAACGACGGCATGCGCAGAAACTACGAAATATACTTGATGCAGCACGTATCGGGTAGCGTGGAGGACGACTGGGAGACGGTTGGCTACATAAGCGAATATGACCATTATCGTGATTACAGTCGCATTGCCAAGGAATTGTCGAGACACTACGGGGATATTAACGTAAGTGGTTGTCCTGTTAGGTTTACAAAACGGGAGGTTGACGATGACGGCTTTTATAGGCATGGCTTGGACGAGGGTCTTGCCATGGTGAAAATCACGTGTTGGGTTGAGACTGATGATTCAACTTATCAGCCTGTTTACTATGAGTATTACAAGGACGGAAAAGTCCTTTATAAGGTGAATTTTGACTTTAAGTAAGTTTTTTTTTCTTTATCGATGAATGATTTGGTGCCGATGATTGGGGACGGCGAGAAAATATCCCCATGGGAGAAACCGGGTGGCACACTTGGATTGGTTGTTGCGGGAGGTGCGTTGGGTGGTGGCGCTATTTTGCTTTACAAAATCCTTCCATGGCTCATCACGCTGACATCTAACATCTTGACTCTGTCATTGCTTGTAGGTGCGCTGTTCCTTATAGCGTTCCTTGTTACGGACAAGCGTTTCAGAAAGACAGTATCCATGATATATTTCCTCATTATGAGGAAAATCACTGGTCTTGTCATCGAGATTGACCCCATCGCGATTGTGGAGATGAAGGTCAAGGAGATGCGTGAGAAGATTACTGTCATAAAGAATCAGATTAGTAACGTAAAGGGTCTGGTAGACCTCAACACGAAGAAGGTGGAACAGAAAAAAATCGAGCTCGCCAGACAAATCAACTTGCTTAACGAATATAGAAAAAGGGGGGATACCGAACATGCCATTGTCGTGGAGAGGCAAGTAGTCAGACTTCAGTCATCGGTTGACCGTCAGCAGAAGAGGCTTGAGGAGTCGCGGAAATGGAACGACATCCTTGACAAGCTCAAGGAAAGGGCGATGCTCGTCGTTGAGGACACGGAGAACGAGGTTGCCGACCGCA
>JAGCWQ010000134.1 GCA_017961765.1 Paludibacteraceae bacterium
GTGCCCTGCGATTTGTGAAGAAATAGATAATACTTGTTGATGAAGAGATATCTCTCGGTCATAGTTCTCAATATAATGGCATTGACTCTTATTCATGCCCAGGATGTTAATTATCGTGGGTTGGATAATGACAATCGTTATGATGATATAGATAATCCGTATAATGAGTTTGATGCCAATACCAATACCTTCAACCCGAACAGAAATTCAAAGGGGAAGGAAGAAGGAAAGGAAAAGAAGGAAATACCTCGTGGAATGTATGTTTGGACGGTGGATCCTCTTTTCGGTGATCGCATCCCCGTGGAAAGGGATACGCTTCAGCATCTCTTCATGAATACGGTATTTACATCGGGTATGTATGGGGAATATAACACCACGGGAAACCTCGGTGCACCACGACAGAACCGCATCTTCATGGATCGTTCCCGCATACCGTCGTTCCTGTTTACCGATAACTACGACTTCTTCCTGACACCTATCGAGGACCTCCGATTTACAAATACGCTCTCACCGATTACAAGTCTCAACTTCTACACTTGTGGCGATCGTACTGACGGAGAAGACTATCTCAAGGTGCTGTTCGCATCTAATGTGAACAAGCAACTGGGATTCGGAATGAAGTTCAATTATATGTATGGACGTGGCTATTATAATGCCCAATCCACTGCTTTGTTCGACTATACTCTCTGGACATCATATCTCGGTGAGCGATATCAGGCTCATTTCGCGTTCTCTACCGACCATATGAAGAATACAGAAAATGGCGGTATAACCGAAGATAAGTATGTCACTCGTCCCGAGGGTGAGTTAGACTCATACACCTCGTTAGAGATTCCTACTAACCTGTCGTCAAACTGGAATAAGAACAACGCCCTGCATTTCTACCTCTCCCACCGTTACAACGTAGGCTTCTATCGTAAGGTGCCTATGACAAAAATGGAGATCGAGGCAAAGAAATTCGCTATGGCCGCACGTAAGGAGGCTGAGGACCGCGAGAAAATGGCAAACGGCGATGTCGACGCCAAGGGAAGAGTCAACGAGACATTGGCTGGCCGTCCTAAGGATGCAAAAATCGAAGGCGACCTCCCAACCGACTCTCTGTCAAAGGCTGCAAGTGCCCGTATAAGCGTAGGAAACGAATCGGTTGCCGATTCCCTCCTTGCTGCAAAGGCCAAGGAGGCTGAGGACACATCGTGGATGAAGAATGAATACGTGCCGGTCACAAGTTTCATTCATACCGCAACGGTTGACCGTTACACACGTAACTACATAGCCTACAGGAACCCCGCCAACTACTATCCTGCCATGTCAAAGGCGGACAGTCTGTATTGGGAGGACCTCAAATGTGCTGGCGATACCATAAACGATATTGCCAACTACACAAAGATTGACAATACCTTCGCAATAGCGTTGCTCGAAGGCTTCAACAAGTATGTGCCAACGGGTCTCAAGGCGTAGATCACTCACGACATGGGCTGGTTTCACTTTGTTGATGGGACATACAAAGAGCATAGTACGTATATCGGTGGACAGCTCACCAGGA
>JAGCWQ010000135.1 GCA_017961765.1 Paludibacteraceae bacterium
AAGTACAAGATCAACTTGATTGATACTCCGGGACACGTTGACTTCACGGTTGAGGTGGAGCGTTCTTTGCGTATCCTTGATGGTGCTGTTGCTACTTTCTGTGCAGTAGGTGGTGTTGAGCCTCAGTCAGAGACTGTATGGCGTCAAGCAGACAAATATAACGTTCCTCGTATTTGCTACGTGAACAAGATGGACCGTTCTGGTGCTAACTTCTTCGACGTAGTTTCTCAAATCCATGACGTTCTTGGTGCTAATCCTTGCCCAATCCAAATTCCTATCGGTGCTGAGGAGACATTTAAAGGTGTTGTCGATTTGATCACAATGAAGGCCCTCCTTTGGCACGATGAGACGATGGGTGCTGAGTATTCAACTGAGGAAATCCCTGCTAACCTCGTAGCTGAGGCTGAGGAGTGGAGAGGTAAGATGCTCGAGTCTATCGCTGAGTGTGACGAGGTAATCATGGAGAAGTTCTTCGATGATCCTTCTAAGATTTCAGAGGACGAGATCCGTGCAGCTATCCGTAAGGGTACTTTGTCCATGTCTATCTATCCAGTAGTATGTGGATCTTCATTCAAGAATAAGGGTGTTCAAACCATGTTGGACGCTGTTTGTGCTTACCTTCCTAGCCCATTGGATACTGAGGAGATCGTAGGTACTGCAGTTGGCGACGAGGAGACGAAGGTTGTTAGACATCCTAACGAAGACGAGCCTCTTTGTGCTTTGGCATTTAAGATCGCAACTGACCCTTATGTAGGTCGTCTTTGTTTCTTCCGCGTTTACTCTGGTAAGTTGGATGCGGGATCATATATCTTCAATACGCGTTCAGGAAAGAAGGAGCGTATCTCTCGTTTGTTCCAAATGCACTCCAACCACCAAAACCCAGTTGAGGTGATTTCTGCTGGTGATATAGGTGCCGGAGTAGGTTTCAAGGATATTCGTACTGGTGATACGTTGTGTGGCGAGGACGAGTCAACTCACATGGTATTGGAGTCAATCGACTTCCCAGATCCAGTGATTGGTATCGCCATCGAGCCTAAGACACAAAAGGATATTGATAAGTTGGGTAACGGTTTGGCTAAGTTGGCTGAGGAGGACCCTACGTTCACTGTTAAGACTGACGAGCAATCAGGTCAAACAGTTATCTCTGGTTTGGGTGAGCTTCACTTGGAGATCATCATCGACCGTTTGAGACGTGAGTTCAAGGTTGAGTGTAACCAAGGTCGCCCTCAAGTTAACTACAAGGAGTCAATCACGAAGACAGTTGAGCACCGTGAGGTTTACAAGAAGCAGTCTGGTGGTCGTGGTAAGTATGCCGACATCTTCGTTAAGGTTGGTCCAGTTGACGAAGGCTTCGTAGGAACATTGCAGTTCATCGACGAGGTGAAGGGTGGTAACATTCCTAAGGAATTCATCCCATCTACCCAAAAAGGTTTCTTGGCTGCTATGAAGACAGGTGTTTTGGCAGGCTTCCCAGTAGAGCAGTTGAAGGTTGTCGTAGTGGACGGTTCTTACCACCCAGTCGATTCAGACCAGCTCTCATTCGAAATCTGTGCAAACCTTGCATTCAAGGAGGCTTGTTCAAAGGCTAAGCCAGTATTGATGGAGCCTGTCATGAAGTTGGAGGTTGTTACTCCAGAGGAGAACATGGGTGACGTGATCGGCGACTTGAACAAGCGTCGTGGTCAAGTAGAGGGTATGGAGACCAGCCGTTCTGGAGCTCGTATCGTAAAGGCTAAGGTGCCTTTGGCAGAGATGTTCGGTTATGTAACTTCTTTGCGTACGATTACTTCAGGTCGTGCAACCTCTTCAATGGAGTTCTCTCACTATGCAGAGGTCTCTTCTTCTATTGCCAGAACAGTCGTTTCAGAGGCTAAGGGTAGAGTCGATTTGATTTAATATAGAGAAGAATCCGGCAGGTTCGTCCTGCTGGATTCCTTTAAAATAGAGACAAAACAATTAATATAATTATCAAATTCAGATGAGTTCAAAAATCAGAATTAAATTGAAGTCTTACGATTACAATCTGGTTGACAAATCAGCAGAGAAGATCGTTAAGACAGTAAAGGCTGCGGGTTCAGTTGTTAGCGGTCCAATTCCGTTGCCAACTCATAAGCGTATCTTTACGGTGAACCGTTCGACTTTCGTAAACAAGAAGTCGAGAGAGCAATTCCAATTGTCTTCATTCAAGAGATTGATTGACATCTACAGCTCTACGCCTAAGACAGTTGACGCATTGATGAAGCTTGAGTTGCCTAGCGGTGTAGAGGTGGAAATCAAAGTTCTTAATTGATTTATTAAAGTATAATAGAAATGCCAGGATTATTAGGAAAGAAAATCGGAATGACATCCGTTTTCAGTGCTGATGGTAAAAATGTACCATGCACTGTTGTCGAAGTAGGTCCTTGTGTTGTTACACAGATCAGAACAATGGAGAAGGATGGCTATGAGGCTATCCAATTGGGTTTTGAGGATAAGAAAGTGACTCCAAACAATACAACTAAAGCAGAGTTGGGTCATTTCAAGAGCGCTGGAGTAACACCAAAGAGACACTTGGCCGAGTTCAAGGAGTTTGATCAGGAGTATAAGTTGGGTGACGTCATCACAGTGGATTTGTTCTCAGATGCACAATTCGTAGACGTTATCGGTACTTCTAAGGGTAAGGGATTCCAAGGTGTTGTTAAGCGTCACGGATTTGGTGGTGTGCAACAAACGACCCATGGTCAGCACAACAGACAAAGACACCCAGGATCAGTGGGTGCATGTTCATTCCCTGCAAAAGTATTCAAGGGTATGAGAATGGCTGGACGTCTCGGCGGTGAGTCTGTGACAGTTCAAAACCTACAAGTGTTAAAGGTGATTCCTGAAAACAACCTTTTGGTAGTCAAGGGTTCTTTGCCAGGATGTAATGGTTCAATCGTAATTGTCAATAAGTAATGGAACTGAGTGTATATAACATAAAAGGAGAGGATACCGGCAAGAAGATCACTTTGAGTGATAAAATTTTTGGTATCGAGCAACCTAACGATCATGCCATCTATTTGGATGTAAAGCAACATTTGGCTAACAGACGTCAGGGAACTCACAAGTCAAAGGAGAGAAGTGAGATTTCTGGTTCTACAAAGAAACTTGGTCGTCAAAAAGGTGGTGGTGGCGCACGTCGTGGTGACATCAATTCACCAGTCCTCGTTGGTGGTGGACGTGTTTTTGGACCAGTTCCACGCGATTACGGCTTCAAGTTGAACAAGAAATTGAAGGCATTGGCTCGTATGTCAGCATGGACGTACAAGGCAAAGGCTGAGGGAATCATCGTCGTTGAGGACTTCACTTTCGAGGCTCCAAAGACGAAGGAATATGTGGCATTGACAAATAATTTGAAGATTTCTGACAAGAAATCGTTGGTTATTTTGCCAAGTGTAAATAAAAACGTATATTTGTCTGCTCGTAATCTACAAAATTCACAAGTATTAAGTCCATCAGACTTAAATACTTACAGGATTATGAATGCAAATTATATCGTCTTGACAGAGAGCGCATTAGCACAAGTCGAGGAAAATTTTAAAGCATACGTAAAAGAATAAGGAGGTTGAAAGGATGGGAATCATAATTAAACCGATATTGACGGAAAAGACTGAGAAGATGGCAAGCCTTGGCGACAAGTATCCTCGCTACGGCTTTCGTGTGTCTCCAAAGGCTAATAAACTCGAAATCAAAAAGGCGATCGAGGACATGTATAGTGTTACTGTAGTTTCTGTAAACACATTGCAGGTTGCAGGAAAGAATAAGAGCCGTTATACGAAGGCTGGCGTCATCAGTGGCAAGACAGCAGCGTATAAGAAGGCTTATGTAACATTGAAGGAAGGCGATTCTATAGATTTTTATAGCAATATTTAATAAATAAAAATGGCTGTTCGTAAATTCAAACCCACAACACCGGGGCAGAGACACAAAGTTATTGGCGCATTCGAGACAATTACCTCGAATGCACCAGAAAAATCTCTTGTAAGCGGTTTCTCAAAGACAGGAGGACGCAACAATGTAGGTAGGCTTACTATGCGCTACATTGGTGGTGGACACAAGAGAAAGTATAGAGTAATTGATTTTAAGAGGGATAAAGACGGTGTTCCTGCAGTCGTAAAGACAATCGAGTACGATCCGAACCGTTCGGCTCGTATCGCTTTGTTGTTTTACGCTGACGGAGAGAAGCGTTACATCCTTGCACCTAATGGATTGCAAGTTGGTCAGCAGTTGATGTCTGGATCTGAAGCATCCCCAGAAGTAGGTAACACATTGCCATTGCAGAATATTCCGCTTGGTACTGTTATCCACAACTTGGAGTTGCGTCCAGGACAAGGAGCAGCTTTGGTTCGTTCGGCTGGAACTTATGCGCAATTGACTTCGAGAGAAGGCAAGTACGCAATCGTGAAGTTACCTTCTGGTGAGACCAGAATGATACTTTGTTCTTGTAAGGCGACAGTTGGTGCTGTCGGTAATTCTGACCACGCATTGGAGCGTTCAGGTAAGGCTGGTCGTTCTCGTTGGTTGGGCCGTCGCCCACGCACTCGTGCAGTTTGTATGAACCCAGTAGATCACCCAATGGGTGGTGGTGAAGGTCGTCAGTCCGGAGGTCATCCAAGATCTCGCAAGGGCTTGTTGGCTAAGGGCTTCAAGACAAGGGCACCTAAGAACACTTCAAATAAGTATATTATTGAAAGAAGGAAAAAGTAATCAATAAAAAGGTAATTTTATGAGTCGATCACTAAAAAAGGGCCCATATATCAATGTGAAACTTGAAAAGAAGGTTCTCGCAATGAATGAGAGCGGAAAGAAATCCGTCATCAAGACTTGGGCAAGAGCTTCAATGATATCACCAGACTTCGTCGGTCATACAATTGCAGTTCATAATGGTAATAAATTCATTCCGGTATACGTTACAGAGAACATGGTTGGTCACAAACTTGGTGAATTCTCTTTAACTCGTAACTTTAGAGGTCACGGAGGAAATAAGAAGAAATAATCCGTGAGTAGGAAGAAATTACAAAAGTTATAACAGAAATGGGTAAAAGAAAATATAATGCAGCGGAAGCAAGGAAAGCAGAGATGAAATCTCTCTATTTCGCTAAGTTGAACAATGTTCCCTCGTCTCCTCGCAAGATGCGTCTTGTTGCTGACATAATCAGGGGCATGGAGGCATACAGAGCTCTTAGTGTCTTGAAGTATTCAAACAAGAGCGCTTCAATTAGCTTGGAGAAGCTGTTGCGTTCTGCCATTGCAAATTGGGAACAGAAGAACGAGACTAAGGCAGAGAGCGGCGATCTTTATGTGTCTAAGATTTATGTTGATTCAGCTAAGATGCTGAAGAGACTTCGCCCTGCTCCTCAAGGAAGAGGTTACAGAATTCGCAAGCGTTCTAACCATGTTACTATATTTGTTGATAGATTAAACGATAACCAAAATTAATTGTTAGATGGGACAGAAAGTTAATCCAGTAAGTAACCGTTTGGGAATCATCAAAGGTTGGGATTCTAATTGGTTTGGAGGAAAGAACTACGGCGATACTATTTTGGAAGATGCAAAGATCAGAAAGTATCTGAATGCCCGTCTTGCAAAGGCTAGCGTTTCAAGAATTGTTATCGAACGTACGTTGAAGCTTATCACTATAACCGTTTGTACTGCTCGTCCAGGTATCATCATCGGTAAGGGCGGCCAAGAGGTTGATAAGTTGAAGGAAGAATTGAGAAAGATTACGGACAAGGATGTTCAAATCAATATCTTTGAGGTGAAAAGACCTGAGTTGGACGCAGTTATCGTTGCTAACAACGTGGCTCGCCAAATCGAGGGCAAGATCGCTTACCGTCGTGCTACGAAGATGGCTATCGCATCCACAATGCGTATGGGAGCTGAGGGTATCAAAATCCAAGTTTCCGGCCGTTTGAATGGTGCCGAGATGGCTCGTTCCGAGATGTATAAAGAGGGTAGGACTCCATTGCATACCTTCAGGGCTGATATCGATTATGCTCAAGCTGAGGCTTTGACTAAGGTTGGTCTGATTGGCGTTAAGGTTTGGATTTGCCGTGGAGAGATTTATGGCAAGAAAGACTTGGCTCCTTCATTCACTGCTGCTAAGGAAACTGGTAGAAGCGGAAACTCTTCTAATAACAGCGGTAAAGGCTTCAAGAAAAAGAGAAAGTAATTCTGTTTATCGAATTTGAATTTAAGGAAGAGAAATGTTACAACCTAAGAAGACAAAGTTCAGAAGACAGCAGAAGGGACGGATGAAGGGTAACGCTCAAAGGGGCAACCAACTCGCATTCGGTTCTTTCGGTATCAAGGCGTTGGAATCCAAGTGGATTACGGGACGTCAAATCGAGGCTGCGCGTATTGCTGTAACGCGTTATATGCAAAGACAAGGTAAGATTTGGATTAGAATATTCCCTGATAAGCCAATCACTAAGAAGCCTGCTGAGGTGCGTATGGGTAAGGGTAAAGGTAATCCGGAAGGGTTCGTATGCCCAATCACTCCAGGTAGAATTATTATAGAGGTGGAGGGAGTTTCTTTTGAGATTGCTAAGGAGGCTTTGCGTCTCGCAGCTCAAAAGTTGCCAATTACCACTAAGTTTATTGTTAGAAGAGATTATGACTCTCAAACTCAAAATGCGTAATTTTTATGAAATCAGCAGAAATTAAAGGATTGACAACCGAGGATCTTCAAAAGAAGTTGGCGGATCAAGTTAAGGATTATGACCGCATGAAGTTGACTCACGCCGTTTCTCCATTGGCGAATTCATCTCAACTTAGGCTTATTCGTAAAGACATCGCGCGTATGAAGACTGAGTTGCGTCTGAGAGAACTTAATAAATAATAACAATTGGGCTTGATTGAAATGAAAAACTTAAGAAAAGAAAGACAAGGTGTTGTTTCCAGCGACAAGATGGATAAAACCATCACGGTCACTGTAAAGTGGAAGGAAAAGCACCCGATTTATCAAAAATTCGTCAATAAGACGAAGAAATATCACGCTCATGATGAGAATCAGGAGTGTCATATCGGCGACACAGTTAGAATCCGCGAGACTCGTCCTTTGAGCAAAACAAAGAGATGGAGATTAGTTGAAATCATCGAAAGAGCTAAATAATTATGATACAGCAAGAATCAAGGTTAGTTATAGCTGATAACAGTGGTGGCAAGGAGGCTTTGTGTATCCGCGTACTTGGCGGTACTAAGAAGCGTTATGCTACGGTGGGTGATGTTATTGTTGTTACAGTAAAGAATGTCATCCCTTCAAGTGATATGAAGAAAGGTACGGTCTCTAAGGCAGTTGTCGTTCGTACCAAGAAGGAAGTAAGACGTGCTGACGGCTCATACATCCGTTTTGACGACAATGCGTGCGTTCTTTTGAATGCGGCTGGAGAAATGAGGGCAAGCCGTATCTTTGGTCCTGTTGCCAGAGAGCTCCGTGCTACTAATATGAAGATTGTTTCATTGGCTCCAGAGGTGCTTTAATCAAGTAAATTTAAGAGTAATGGGTAAATTACATATCAAAAAAGGCGATACCGTTTACGTAAATGCAGGTGACGACAAGGGCAAGACTGGTCAAGTATTGCGTGTCCTCGTTAAAGAGCAACGTGCAATCGTAGAGGGTGTAAACATGGTAAAAAAGAGTGCCAAGCCTAGTGCAAAGAATCCTCAAGGCGGATTTGTTCAAAAAGAGGCTCCTATTCATATTTCAAATTTGAATCTCGTGGATCCAGTTTCTGGAAAGCCTACTCGCGTTAAGGTCGAGTTCAAGGATGGCAAGAAAATTCGTGTTGCGGTAAAATCAAAGGAGGAGATTAAATAATGGATACGGCTAGTCTAAAGAAAGAATATAAAACGCGTATTGCGCCTGCTCTGATGTCTCAGTTCGGCTATAAGTCGGCAATGCAGGTTCCTGTTCTTGAGAAGATCGTCATCAATCAAGGTTTGGGTCAGGCAGTAGCTGACAAGAAGATCATCGAGACGGCTATCAACGAGTTGACAGCTATTACAGGTCAAAAGGCAGTGCCTACGTTGTCAAAGAAGGATATCTCAAACTTCAAGTTGAGAAAGAAAATGCCGATCGGCGTTCGTGTCACTTTGCGTCGTGAGAGAATGTACGAGTTCATGGAGAGATTCATTCGCGTGGCTCTTCCTCGTATCCGCGACTTCAAGGGCATCGAGTCCAAGCTTGACGGAAAGGGCAATTATACATTAGGAATAGAGGAACAAATCATTTTCCCAGAAATTAATATCGATTCTATAACGAAATTGTTAGGAATGAATATTACCTTTGTAACGTCAGCAAAGACGGACGAGGAAGGTTATGCTTTGTTGAAGGAATTTGGTTTACCATTCAAAAACATTAAAAAATAAGAGATGGCAAAAGAATCAATGAAGGCTCGCGAGGTAAAGCGAGCAAAACTTTGCGCCAAATATGCAGAAAAGAGAGCACGATTGAAGGCTGAAGGAAATTACGAGGCTTTGCAGTTGTTGCCTAAGAATGCTTCTCCAGTTCGCTTGCACAATCGTTGCAAGCTTACCGGAAGGCCTAAGGGTTACATGCGTCAGTTCGGTATTTCCCGTATCCAATTCCGTGAAATGGCTTCTGCCGGTTTGATTCCAGGCGTAAAGAAAGCAAGCTGGTAATTTAGTTTTAAATATTGTCAGGGGAGACCTGATCAATTTATTAATTATTATTATGACAGATCCAATAGCAGATTATCTAACAAGATTGAGGAACGCTATCCAAGCGAAACATCGTGTTTTGGAAGTGCCTGCCTCAAATTTGAAAAAAGAGATTACTAAGATATTGCTCGACAAGGGCTATATCTTGAACTACAAGTTCGTAGAAGACGGTCCTCAAGGCACAATCAAGATTGCCTTGAAGTATGATCCCGTCAACAAAGTAAATGCAATCAAAAACTTGAAGAGAGTTTCGACTCCAGGTTTGCGTAAATATGTTGGTTACAAGGATTTGCCAAGGGTTCTCAACGGACTTGGTATTGCTATCGTATCAACATCCAAGGGTGTTATGACTGATAAGGAAGCTCGCGACTTGAAAGTTGGTGGCGAGGTTTTATGTTTCGTTTATTAATAATAGGAGGAATTGTAAATGTCAAGAATAGGAAAGTTACCAATTAGTATTCCATCTGGAGTTACAGTTTCGGTAAAGGATAACATAGTTACGGTAAAGGGCCCTAAGGGTGAGCTTTCTCAAGCAGTTAATCCAAGTATTGATGTAGAGGTAAAGGATGGTCAGATTTCATTGTCAAGAAAGTCTGACGAACCAGCTCAACGTTCTATGCACGGTTTGTACCGCTCTTTGATTAACAACATGGTTGTTGGAGTTTCAACAGGTTATAAGAAGGAGTTGGAACTTGTCGGTGTCGGATATCGTGTCTCTAACCAAGGTCAAGTCCTTGAGTTCGCGTTGGGTTATACCCACAACATTTTCTTGCAATTGCCTAAGGAAATCAAGATAGAGACGAAGAGTGAGCGTAACCAAAACCCATTGGTTATTTTGGAGAGCTGCGACAAGCAACTTATTGGTCAGGTTTGTGCGAAGATTCGTTCATTCCGTATGCCTGAGCCTTACAAGGGTAAGGGTGTTAAGTTCGTTGGCGAGGTTATCCGTAGAAAGGCTGGTAAGTCTGCTGGCGCTAAATAATTTACGTAAATCGTTATTGTTATGATTGATAAGATAAGAAGAAGAATCAAGATAAAGAGGGGTATCAGAGCGAAGATTTCTGGATCTGCTGCGCGCCCTCGTATGACCGTATTTAGAAGCAACAAGCAAATCTATGTTCAGGTGATCGATGATATCGCTGGCAAGACATTGGCTTCTGCTTCGTCTCTTGGTTTTACTGAGAAGTTGCCTAAGAAGGAGCAAGCTGCTAAGGTAGGCGAACTTGTTGCTAAGAAGGCTCAGGAAGCAGGAGTTACGGAGGTTGTATTTGACCGTAATGGTTATTTGTACCATGGTAGAGTTAAGGAATTGGCTGATGCAGCCCGTAAAGGTGGTCTTAAATTTTAATTATTATGGCTGGAGAAAATAGTAAAGTAAAAACAACTAACGACTTGGAGTTGAAGGATAGATTGGTTGCTATCAATCGTGTTACAAAAGTAACAAAGGGAGGTCGTACTTTTAGTTTCGCAGCTATAGTAGTTGTAGGAAATGAGGATGGCATCGTTGGTTACGGATTGGGTAAGGCCAGTGAAGTAACTGCAGCGATTGCAAAAGGTGTAGAGGCTGCTAAGAAGAACTTGGTGAAGGTCCCTGTATTGAAGGGAACTATTCCTCACGAGCAGGAGGCTAAGTTCGGCGGTGCTGAGGTTCTTTTGAGACCTGCATCCCATGGTACGGGAGTTAAGGCTGGTGGTGCTATGCGTGCCGTTTTGGAGAGCGTAGGTATCACGGATGTCTTGGCAAAGTCTAAAGGTTCTTCTAACCCTCATAATTTGGTGAAGGCGACTGTACAAGCTCTCAGCGAGTTGAGAGATCCATTTACAGTGGCTCAGAACCGTGGTGTTTCAATGAGTAAGGTGTTTAAGGGATAAAATAGAGTGATTATGGCTAAAATTAAGATTAAGCAAGTAAAAAGTAAGATTGGTGCTCCAAAGAACCAAAAGGCTACTTTGGCAGCTCTTGGACTTAAGAAAATCAACTCTGTTGTTGAACACGAGGCTACTCCACAAATTTTGGGTATGGTCTCTACAGTTAAGCACTTGGTTGTTGTTATTGAATAATTAATGAGGTTAGAAAACTAAAAAAGATTTAGATATGGATTTGAGTAATTTGAAACCTGCTGAGGGTTCTGTCAAGGCCAGAAAGAGAATAGGTCGTGGACCAGGTTCTGGTAAGGGTGGAACTTCTACAAGAGGTCATAAAGGTGCTAAGTCTCGTTCTGGTTATTCTCAAAAGATCGGTTTTGAGGGTGGTCAAATGCCTTTGCAACGTCGTTTGCCTAAGTTCGGTTTTAAGAATATCAACAGAATAGAGTACAAGGCAATTAATATTGAGACTTTGCAGAAAATAGCTGACGAGAAGGGCGTTAGTGCTGTTGATTTGGAAGTGTTGAAGTCCGCTGGTTATGCTTCTTCAAAGGATTTGATTAAGATTTTGGGCAATGGCTCTTTGACTGCAAAGTTGACTGTTACTGCTCATGCTTTCTCTGAGTCTGCAAAGAAGGCTATCGAAGCTGCAGGTGGTAATGCTGTAATTCTTGAATAAAGATGAAGTTTGTAGAAACAATTAAAAATATATGGGATATCAAGGATCTTAGAACCCGTATCCTCATAACAGTTTTATTTGTTTTGATATACCGATTTGGTTCATTCATAGTTCTTCCGGGTATCGACCCGGGAGACTTGGATGAATTGCATGCCCAAACGAAGGAGGGCTTGATGTCATTGTTGGACATGTTCTCAGGAGGAGCGTTTTCTAATGCTTCTATTTTTGCTTTGGGTATCATGCCTTACATCTCGGCTTCTATCGTAATCCAATTGTTGACTGTCGCTGTCCCTGCTTTCCAAAAAATGCAACGAGAGGGAGAGAGCGGTCGTCGTAAGATTACACAGTATACTCGATTCTTGACAGTGGCAATCCTCTTGTTCCAAGGACCGTCATATTTGATCAACTTGTCGGTTAAGATGCATGGTGCTATGCCTGATACGGCTTGGTTCTATCTCTCTTCGACGATTATCTTGTGTGCGGGCAGTATGTTTGTCATGTGGTTGGGTGAGCGTATTACTGACAAGGGTGTCGGTAATGGTATATCTTTCATCATCTTGGTCGGAATTATAGCAAGGTTTCCTGGTGCGCTTAGTCAGGAGATCGTTTCTTGTTTGTTCGACAAAAGTGGTGGTGGTTTGATTAAATTCTTGTTGGAATTTGTATTCTTCTTGCTTGTAATCGGTGCTTCGGTACTTTTGGTTCAAGGTGTTAGACAAATACCGGTTCAATATGCCAAGCAAATGGTGGGAACAACTAAGCGTGCGTTTGGTGGCGCTCGTCAATATTTGCCGTTGAAGGTGAATGCTGCGAATGTGATGCCAATCATCTTTGCGCAGGCTATCATGTTCATCCCATTGGTTGTTGCTCCGTTCTTGTCTCCTGACGATGACTCAATTTTGTCTCGTATTTTGAATCCTGATCATTGGCCATACAATGTGTTGTTCGCTATCTTGATTATACTCTTTACGTATTTCTATACGGCGATTACGATTAACCCAACGCAGATGGCAGAGGATTTGAAGCGTAACCAAGGATTTATCCCAGGTATCAAGGCGGGTACTGAGACAGCAGACTATATCGATGATGTCATGTCAAAATTGACACTTCCAGGTTCTGTCTTTTTGGCACTTATTGCCATTTTGCCAGCCGTAGCAAGATTTTTTGACGTGTCTCAACAATTCGCTCAGTTCTTCGGCGGTACCTCATTGTTGATTATGGTAGGTGTCGTTTTGGATACATTGCAGCAAATAGAAGGTCATCTTTTGAGCCACCATTATGATGGCTTGCTCAAATCTGGTAGAATCAGAGGTAGGTCAGGATACGAGGCTTATTGATCATGATATACCTAAAAACGGATGAAGAAGTAGAGTTGATGCGTGAGAGCAATTTAATCGTTGCTCGTACCTTGGCAGAGGTGGCAAAACATATTCGTGAAGGAGTCACGACTTTGCAGTTGGATTCAGTTGCGGAAAAGTTTATTAGAAGTTGTGGGGCTTATCCCAGTTTCTTGGGCTATGAGGGTTTCCCTAATTCTATATGTGTCTCTGTCAATGACCAAGTTGTACATGGAATCCCTTCTACTTATGCATTAAAAAGGGGGGATGTCGTTTCGGTCGATTGTGGTGCTGTAAAGAATGGTTTCCATGGTGATTCTTGCTATACATTTTTTGTCGGCGAGATTTCTGAAGAGGCCAAAAGGTTGTTGGACATCACCAAAGAGTCCCTCTACAAGGGAATAGAGATGGCGGTTGAAGGCAATCGGATAGGCGATATCGGCTGTGCTATTCAAACTCATTGCGAGTCCGCTGGTTTTTCTGTCGTTCGTGAAATGGTAGGTCATGGGATCGGGCGAAGCATGCATGAACAACCAAAGGTTCCCAATTACGGGAAATCGGGCTTCGGAGATGTGTTAAAAAATGGCATGGTTATTGCTATAGAGCCAATGGTCAATTCGGGCAGTCGTTATATCCGCATCGATGACGATGGCTGGACGGCAAGAACTGTTGATGGCTCTTGGGCCGCCCACTATGAGCATACGGTTGTTGTAAGGAAGGGTAAGGCTGATATTTTATCTTCATTTGAATATATTGATCAAGTTTTAGGAAAAACGTGAGTTGATTATGGCTAAGCAAGCTGCGATAGAGCAAGATGGCACAATAGTAGAGGCATTGTCAAATGCCATGTTCCGTGTCGAATTGGAGAATGGGCATGAGATTACCGCTCATATTTCTGGCAAGATGCGTATGCATTATATAAAGATATTGCCAGGAGACAAGGTGAGGGTAGAAATGTCTCCGTACGATTTGACGAAGGGACGTATTGCTTTTAGATATAAATAATAAGTATTAGGATATGAAAGTTAGAGCTTCATTGAAGAAACGCACTCCTGAATGTAAGTTAGTAAGGAGAAAGGGTCGTTTGTATGTTATTAACAAGAAAAACCCAAAGTATAAACAACGTCAAGGATAATTTTATTATTTTTGCAAAAAATTAGTTTATGGCTATAAGAATAGTTGGTGTAGATTTGCCGCAAAACAAGAGAGGCGAGATTGGTTTGACTTATATCTACGGAATTGGCCGTAGTGCAGCAAACAAAATTTTGGAAGGCGCTGGTGTTGATAAGAACATCAAAGTAAAGGATTGGACCGATGAGCAAGCATCAAAGATCCGTGAGATTATTGGTGCTAACTACAAGGTAGAGGGAGACCTCCGTTCAGAAGTTCAATTGAACATTAAGCGTTTGATGGATATTGGTTGCTACCGTGGTATCCGTCATCGTTTGGGCTTGCCTTTGAGAGGCCAAAGCACAAAGAACAACGCTCGTACTCGTAAGGGTAAGAAGAAGACTGTTGCTAACAAGAAGAAGGCAACTAAGTAATAGTTAGCTAATAACGCTATTTTAATATAAGGATATATGGCAAAAAAAGTAGTAGCAACCAAAAAAAGGGTAGTAAAAGTTGACGCAAATGGTGAACTTCACGTTCATTCATCTTTCAACAACATCATTGTTTCTTTGACTAATTCAGAAGGACAAGTAATTTCTTGGTCATCTGCTGGTAAGATGGGCTTCAGAGGTTCTAAGAAGAACACTCCATACGCAGCTCAAATGGCAGCACAGGATTGCGCTAAAGTAGCGTATGACCTTGGTTTGAGAAAGGTGAAGGCTTATGTGAAAGGTCCAGGAAACGGACGTGAGTCTGCAATCAGGACAGTTCATGGAGCTGGTATTGAGGTGACGGAAATCATAGACGTAACACCACTACCACATAACGGTTGTCGACCACCTAAGAAGCGTAGAGTTTAATATTTACAAATTTCTTTCGAATCTCGCAATTGTGAATAGATTGCATTTTAAACCTCTCTGCAATCGCGGCTGCACGATTCAAGGTTTGGAAATAAAAACAAAATTTGAAAAATGGCTAGATATATAGGTCCTAAAACGAGAATTGCACGTAAATTCGGTGAGGCTATCTTCGGTCCTGATAAAGTGTTGTCTAAGAGAAATTTCCCTCCTGGCCAACATGGTGTTAACAGACGTAAGAAGACTTCAGAGTATGGTATTCAGTTGAACGAGAAGCAAAAGGCTAAATACACATACGGAGTCTTGGAAAGACAATTCCGTAACTTGTTCGAAAAGGCAACTAGAACAAAGGGTATTACGGGTGAGGTATTGTTGCAATTGTTGGAAAGCCGTCTCGACAACGTAGTATTCCGTTTGGGAATCGCTCCAACTCGTGCTGCCGCACGCCAGCTTGTGTCTCACAAGCATATTGTAGTTGACGGAGCTGTTGTAAACATTCCTTCATATACAATTAAGCCAGGTCAAGTTATTGGCGTTCGCGAGAAGTCTAAGTCTTTGGAGGTTGTAGCAGATGCTTTGGCTGGTTTCAACCACAGCAAATATGCTTGGCTAGAGTGGGATAACGCTTCTATGTCTGGTAAGTTCCTTCATTTGCCAGAGAGAGCTGATATTCCAGAGAATATCAAAGAACAACTGATCGTCGAATTGTACTCTAAATAATAATTAATCCATGGCTATATTAGCATTTCAAAAACCCGATAAAGTTATAATGTTGGAGTCGGACAATTTTCAAGGAAAATTTGAATTTCGTCCGTTAGAGCCAGGTTATGGTATTACCATCGGAAATGCTTTAAGACGTATCTTGCTTTCTTCGTTGGAGGGTTTCGCTATCACTTCAATAAAGATTGACGGTGTGTCTCACGAATTTTCCGCAATTCCAGGTGTAATAGAAGATGTAACCAATGTTATCCTAAACTTGAAGCAAGTTCGTTTCAAACAGAAAGTTGAAGAGGTTGAAAACGAAAAGGTTACTATTACCGTTTCGGGTACCGAAGTGTTCAAGGCTGGGGATATAACTAAGAGTTTGACAGGTTTTGAGGTTTTGAACCCTGACCTTGTGATTTGTCGCTTGGATCCAAGTGCTAAGTTCCAGATGGAGATGACTATCGGTAAGGGACGTGGTTATGTGCCTGCTGATGAGAATCGTATCCCTGGTTCTGAGATCGGTGTTATCGCCATAGATTCTATTTTCACGCCTATTAGGAACGTAAAATACTCTGTGGAGAATTACCGTGTGGAGCAAAAGACGGATTATGAGAAGTTGGTTCTTGAAATCAAGACTGACGGGTCAATCCATCCGAAGGAGGCTTTGAAGGAGGCTGCTAAGATTCTTATTTACCATTTCATGTTGTTCTCAGACGAGAAGATTACTTTGGATTCTGGTGATTCTGATGGTAATGAGGAATTCGATGAGGAGGTATTGCACATGCGCCAGTTGTTGAAGACTAAGCTTGTCGATATGGATTTGTCGGTTCGTGCGTTGATTTTTTTGAAGGCTGCTGATGTTGAAACTCTTGGAGAATTGGTTGTGTTTAACAAAAACGACCTGCTCAAGTTTAGAAACTTCGGAAAGAAGTCTTTGACAGAATTGGATCAATTATTGGATAACCTTAACCTGTCATTTGGTATGGATATCTCAAAATATAAATTAGATAAAGAGTAAATACAATGAGACATAATAAAAATTTCAACCACCTTAGTAGAACTCATGCTCATAGGGCTGCTTTGCTTTCAAATATGGCTTGCTCTTTGATTATGCACAAGAGAATTAATACTACGGTTGCGAAGGCTAAGGCTTTGAGAAAGTATGTTGAGCCTCTATTGACAAAGTCAAAGGATGATTCTACCAACTCTCGTAGGGTTGTGTTTAGTTATCTCCAAAACAAAGAGGCTATCAAGGAGTTGTTTTCTACGGTAGCAAAAGCAATTGATGCGAGACCTGGTGGTTACACGCGTATCATCAAGACTGGTTTCCGTTTGGGTGACGCTGCTGAGACTTGCTTCATCGAACTTGTTGACTTCAACGAGAATATGTTGAAGCAATCTGCAAAGAAGGCTACTCGTACTCGTCGTTCTTCTAAGAAGAAAGAGGCTGCTACGGAGGTCGTTGCAGAAGAGGTTTCTACTGAAGCTCCTGCATCAGAGGAGAAAGTTGCAGAATAATAGAATTCCTTATATTGAGAAGAGGGTATGCGTTATGTGTATCCTCTTCTTTTTGTATTGTGTAGTAATCTGCTTTATTTTTCAGCCTTCGTGTACTCTATTCTAAGAGTGTTTCCTATCTTTAAATTATTGTTTTTTAGACCGTTCGTTTCTTTTATCCTTTCTACAGTTGTCCCATATTTTTTGGATAGTCTATATAGATTGTCTCCCTTTTCTATGGTATGGATTATGACACTGTCCCTTTTTTCTATGGTTTCGGTCTGCACAGTCGTCGTGTCTATACTCTCTTTGGACCCAGATTCGATTTCTGCGGTGGTTTCTTCCTTAATTAATTCTTTTATAGTGTCTTGTCGAGTCGAGTCAATTGGGCATCCTTGTTTGGAGGATAGAACTCTTCCGCCACAGACAAACCGTTCTTTGTAGTACCTGCCTTCGGGGTAGAAGTCATACCGTACGCCACCATTGAAAGCTGCGTGTATGAATTTGATGGATCCTGTCTCCTTGTCTATATCGCAAACCAAACCGACATGTCCTACTCGTTTTTCATGCGCATTTCTTCCTTTGAAGAAGAGAAGGTCTCCTTTTTTGATTTTTTCGTTTGCTAAATGTTCGACTTCCTTGTGTTGCACTGATGCAGAGGCACTTAGAGAATGCCCGAATTGTTGATATACAAATCGAGTAAATCCAGAGCAATCAAAAACTTTAGGTCCTTTACCTCCACCTCTATATGGTTTCCCAAGATGTTTTTGTGCATATTTAACAATTGAATCCCGTAGCATCTCCTCTTTCCTTGTTGCTAGAGAATCTATCGTTTCTGTCCTTGCTGTGTCAATGCTTGATGGAGCTGCTTGAATGGGAGAGGCGATTAGACCCAGTAATAAAGTTGCGCTAAACAGTGAAGTCTTTGTTTTTTTCATAAAAACCATCTTATATATATGCAAAAATAAGAAAAACATCTGATTCTCCTTCCTTTTGTATTTTTAATAATTCATTTGTTTTCAGATGGTTTGCGTCTGTATACATTTGTTTGCTTTATATTTCTATTTATTTCGTGTTTTTTCTTGTATTATTTTTCTTTATTTTAAAAAATATTGTACTTTTGCGTTCGCAATAATGAACGATGATTATGTTTCGTTTGCCTCCATTTGGAGAGTCGAAAATTTTCATTTGCCTTCTATGTTTTGCAATAGGGGTTTATATGTTAAAAATGTTGTGTTGAAATGAAAACTGTTTTGCTTATGTTCATGGCATTTTTCTCGCAATATGCCTTGGCTTCTGATTTGCTTATAAGTTCAGTAATGGCGAATCCCATTGGTACTGAGTCACCTTATGAGTATGTCGAGATTGTGTCTACGAAGGATATTGATTTTTCGAAGACACCTTATACTTTGGTGTTTTGTAATAACGGAACAATCCTGAAGCCTTTAGGATGGTTGACTGGTAGTACGCTTACCTATGCGACAGAGCTCAATAGCGGAGTAGTACATAGGGGAGATGTCTTTTATGTTGGGGGAGATTCTACAAAGTTGAGCGGAGTGAATTCTGAGGATATATCCCATTTGAATTGGTTGAAGACTGTCGATTATCTGCATGAAGGTGGTGATGGCAATATTGGACTTAATCGGGTAAAGAACATTGGGTTGATTGGAAATGGAGGGTCTTCGGCAGATGGCATTGCAATTTTCTCTTGTTCTGCTGATCAGATTTCTGAAACCACGTTGCCTTCCGATTGTGTTTTCTATGGTGATAAGGTGGGTGAGACGGCTTCTTTCAATTACCTTCTCCCTGATGGAACTTATTTTTCGGAAGAGTCCTTTTTCTATAAAAAATCGGCTAAGGAGGGCTCTATCCTTAAGTTTAGTGGTGTATATGATTATGTAGAGCATACTTGGGTATCGGATAGAGTTATGAAGGAGGTTCGGTTGAAATCGCCTTCTGACCTTTTTTCGGAAATAAAGTTAGTCCCTTCCATCTATGATTTGCAATTCCATTCATCTTGTACTCCGAGTCTGTCGTGGAAGTCGGCTAATAACAGAACTGATTTCGCTGTTTTTTCTTCTTCGCAATCGCCGGAGGATATAATTGGCTATGTCAAGGACTCAATGGAGGGTAAGCCTACAGACTTTTATGATTGTATCTCTTACGGTAAGGTCAATTCTTTGGAGTTTTCGTCGTCGAAATTATGGGATAATCCATATTGGGCTGTTTTTGACATTGATGGCTCGGGGAAGATAGACACCTCTCTTTTTACGGTTCATTACAATACAATTTATAAAGAAGAGAAGAATTCTGAACCTACTATGCCAGATTCAATACAATTCTTTTTTGATGACATGCATACATCCCTCCTTGGTTATGATTTAGGTGAAACATTCCTTCTCTGGCGTTTGGATTCTGTCTCGGAAGATTTTGATTGTTCGGATCTATATAGGTGGGTGAAAAGGACGGTTCTCTTAAAGGATACGTGTGGAAGTTCAAAAGCGTATGATTTGAATGTTTTTGTGAACTCGACAAACCCGTTCTATTTTAGGGAGTGTCCACAGGATACTATTGTTTATTTACCAAAAGGGGAAAACTATGTTTCTGTCGTAGATTGGCTTCCTCCCTATTCTGTCGGGTGTGATTCCTCTTTTTTGAATTTTGAGATTTCTCCCGACTCTTTTATAGGGGTAGGAACTCATCAAGTCTCATTTCTTATGGGTTATAATGGAGTAGCACAAGATTCTTGTTCATTCCGTGTCGATGTTCGTATTCCAGAGAAACCTATTTTGAAATGTTTTCATGATTCGATTGTTTGGGGAACGGAAGGAGAGAGCGTATTGGTAGTTGTCCAAGAGCCGATGGCTTCGGGGAATGCGAAGGTTCGGAGGTTGGATAATTTGGGAAATGAACTGATGTTACATGTGTCGGATTCTGTTCAGCTCTATTTTTATGCTGAAGATGATTACGGATATCATAGTGATACATGTTCTTATTGGATATTCGTGAAGGATTCGGTCGTTTCTCCTTCTATCATTTGTCCTTCTGATACATTTATTCCTATATCTGTTTTGTTAGCGGGCTATACGCCAGCGATGGCGACTTCATCCGACGGAGTAGTCGAAAGCCTGTTCCGATTGGATGAAGTGCTTAGCCTGCAGGAAGGCGAACGGATGGAATTGCGTTTTGTGGCGCATGATACGCTAGATGGTAGCCATCACAGCGATACGTGCTCGTATTGGTTGTCGGTTGTGGCAGATACAATTGAACACTATACACCAGAAATAAATTGTCAATCAGACACTACCATCACTATATCTGTTTTGTTGGCGGACTATACGCCAGCAATGGCGACTTCATCCGACGGAATAGT
>JAGCWQ010000136.1 GCA_017961765.1 Paludibacteraceae bacterium
CCAAAAACAAAGTGTCAAGAAGGAATTTCAATCGTCTTGACGAATGTCTCCCCACAGAAATTGACAGAATACGATAACTTATTTATCTTATTGTGGCTGTCATATACGTCACTGATTAACGACACGACAGGTTCCGTATCGCCCCATCTCAGTTTAGAGACGTACCCAAGCAAGCACATAAGGCTGTCACTCGCGTCAAAGTTCTCCTTAAGCAACTCGCCCTTAGCGTTATACACCCATTTCAACTCGGGATATTTCTCCGACACGAAATTCCATAAAATGAGCTTCTTTGCGCAGTCATACGGGTACGCCCCGAAAAGCACCGTCTCACCGTCCTTTATTGACTTGCGTATCTTCTTTACTGGGTACACTTCCCCTTTCTTGTTGTACTTCCTTACTGACATCAGCGACGGGCAACCGAATTTCCTGGCGTCATATGACGATATGAAAACGGGTGTCACCCCCAAAGTCTTGTATATTATTAATGATACCATCCCGTTAAACCTCATCAACGTGGCCGCTGTCAGCGAGTTGTTGGAACTTATCAGCGGCTCCTCTATTATGACGTCGGTTATCTTGTAACGGGAGTATTTCTCCTTCATCCGCTCTTCGAAAAGTTCCGACTTATACAACAGGCACCCGTCACCAGCCTTCTTGAGCTTCGACGGGACTTTCAGCTTGAGATGACCAACCTCAAGCACTTTCAGCTCTTGGTTCCCGACGTCGTATGACGCGACTGTCATGCCTATCGTCGACGTTGAGACGTCAAGCCCTAAAATCATCTTCAGTTCACTATCCATGTCGTTAAAGATATGCCGCTATTGCCATCTTTTCAAGTCTTAACATTTTTTAACGCCGTTTCTTTGCCTATAAGTTTTTTTTTGCTTACTTTTGCGATATGGTTAAGAAGATTATACACATAGCCGACGTCCATATACCGAACGATGTTGTGGGCGGCCACTATTCAGAACTAATAGAGAGGCTATCGGCAGCAGTCGCAAATGAGGTAGCTGATAACGCCGACGACGGTATACGCATTGCCATCGTAGGGGACGTGTATCATAACAAAATCAAGGCTACAAACGAGGCTAAGGACGCATTCCACGCATTGATGAACTATATGAACATGATAGGTAGAACCATCGTTGTCGCCGGGAATCACGACCTTCTCGAAAACAACACTGACCGTATGGATTCCATAACGCCAACGTTCTCCATCAATGGCGTCTACCCAAACATAACTTTCGCTGACAAGGCGTTGGACTATAAAAGCGGATATATTATAGACGATGACGTCATATGGGTACTATACTCGATATTCGACCATTTTTCCAGACCAAACATAGACGGTCTTAAAGAAAAATATCCTGGCAAAAAGATAATCGGTCTTTACCATGGCGATTTAGCTGGCGCCGTGACGGACATCGGAAGGATGAGTGACACCGGCATCAATCCAAAAGACTTCAAGGGATGTGACTGCGTGATGGCAGGACACATCCACAGATATCAGGAGTTAAGGAAGAACGGTGTGCCAATTGTATATGCAGGTTCGCCGTTCCAACAAAATGCGGGCGAAAACATAAGCGGTCACGGTTTCGTCGTATGGGACATGGAGACGATGAAGCACAAAATCGTTGAAATCAATAACCCATACAAGATTTACCGCTTTGACATCGAGTCGTATGACGACGTCAAGGAGAATACCGAGAAGTTAATCAACCTATGACGCTTGCGTAGCGCCTTCTTGACGTATCAGTACGCTGACGAATGCACTATATGATTGTGGATGTGTCAGCGTCATGGTACATGACCTCTCGAAGGTATATGGGTTTTCCGGTACGTGTATCGTTATTGCGCTCTCAAGCAAAGTGTAGGTGATGAAACTGTATGCCACGTTAACCCTTGGTGCTGCGTCATTCGGCAATATCTCATACTCGATGACGTAGTCACCACCGCCAGATGCGGCTGTCACGGAATCTACGTCGACTGTTAAGCTTGGTTCGACATACCCCTCGTCCTCTATCCTATTCTTCATTTCGTCGAAGGTCTCGAATGGCTCAGCAAGCACAGGTACACTTGGTGCCTGCTGCCTTGCTCTTACAGTTAATTCGGTAACCGGCGTATAGTTTCCATATGTTACTTTGAGTGACGCGGTTTTTGACGTGTCGTCCTTATGTGCCACCTTAATTATGTAGTAAGTCCCGTTAACAGGAGCTGTTCGACCGAACGACGTGACCGTCAATGCAAGATTATTATTCACGCTCACTTTCTCCAACCTCAAATTCCCGTCATAATCGACCTTATCACCGTCAGACGTGAACATTTCGACCGATTGCACGTAAAAGTCAGAAGAAGCACCATATACTTCAACGTTAACTGTCTTCGTTACGCTTAATACCGGTATGTTGCCGTCCTTTAAGGGTACAATATCGAATGACAATGAGTTTCTGGAAAGGTTTACCGCGCATACGACACCGTTTTGCGTGACGTTAATGTAATTAACGTTACCGGTCATGTTACTTGTAACCGATATCGTAGCATACCTCCTTTCCTTGTTCGGATTTGGGTGGGCTATGATGGTCAATACGTTCACTGTCTTGAATACGTCAATCCATTCGTTACGCTTGTCATAGGCATATGTGAAACCGGCATTCCCACGTTCCAGGTAAACAACCTCATCGCCTTCCTCTTGCGGATTCAGGAAGACCTTGACTTCAGATCTACCGCCAAGACATTCAAACAACACATCTGGGTTATCAAACACTACTGAATCCATCGCTAAAATCCCTCCAAGACCAATATTGCCGTTGATGGAACTACTTGTAGTATATAAGGAAGCATGACCTTCCTAAAATACGATGAGTACATCCCATATTCGTTATCAGAGACATTGTTCCTTATGATAATGCACTTGTCGTTCAGGTAATAATCATCGACGCTACTAGTGGTTAACTGCAATACCTTACTGTCATCAGTACCGTCATATCTATCGTCTGTCACGGCACCTTGTTCTGTGATGGAAAACGTAAGTTCTTCCGCTTTCACCTTGTTTGACTGGTCGTATATAAGGTCGTTGTCAAGCGCATACTTGAATGGTTTTTCCATGTATTCAAAGTATTCAACACCGTCGTCATAACGCCCGAAGCCTACGTGTGGGTTGTTTCCCAATTCGGTCGAAACTATCCCGTCAAGGTATTTCACCATCTTCACATCCCTGTTATGAGCCGCCGCATCGTCATCTTCCAAGTCAAGGATGTTAAGCGTTATATTCTCCCATGACGATAGATTGGAAGGCACGTACTTGTCAACCACCTTGAAGTAATGCGATACATTCTCCGGTACAATGCCGTCAAGCTGCGTCACATAGGACGATATGTTAACGACATAGTATATGTCGCCGTTCTCTATCGCCGATGGGTCGACGTCAAGCAAGTTCTCTACCCTCATGACCATATGCAGGTAAGACACGGTCTCAAGGTACTCACAAAAGCCATACCCGTCACAATTGTTCTTTCCCCATCCCCCATTCATCTGGAAATATAAGTCACCGTCATACGCCCTATCCTGCGTATAGAATGGCACGACATAACGGCTGTTACCTATCATTATGTCTTTTAATGGTACACCACTGTATATGTCGTCATAGAATTTCGGTTCGTCTTTCGTCGAGTTGATTGACTCTATGTCGCTTATGAGTGATAGGTTATCGCCAACAGGTTTAGGGATAGTCGTCCTGTATTTTTCCTCAATCACATAGTCATCCCCGATTCCGAAACCAAAAATGGCGAATACCATCTCTATCGAATGCCTTGTCCCCTTTGAACTGAAGATATACCTAGATGACAGCTTGAGCCTTCGCATGAACTCTATGTCATGATGTGTCACACCATAGTAGTTATCGTCATTGGTCGAAAACCACTTGTTTGGGTACCTATCGCCGAAACCTTCCTGTTTTTCGATGTTGTCCTCAACAAATTCCCCTGTCACGAAAACATCCGATAAATCGAAAAATGGCCTATAACTGGTGTAATCCACTTCATTCCCGTCAGCCTTGCTCTTAGGAACTATGATATTCCGTTCTATGTTAAGGTAAGCTTCCTGATATGCCGTTTTTTCGTCCGGTGGGAGTGCATCCCAAACATCATACGGTATTAGGTCGCCACCATCGTCTATGTACCACGGATCAGTGTCCTCTATCTCGGGTATGACACTCGTTATGTCCCAACCGTTCTCCGACAACTTATCCGATACCTCCGCGTCCGGCATGTTATTGTACCCGTCGTAGGAAATAGAGTTAGATAGGCCGATGCCGTCTATTTTCCTCTTGATGTCGTCGAATACCCTGGCCATGAACCTCAGTATGTTCTCCATGCGCTTGCCGCCTTCGATGTTGTATTGCTCCTCGCCATCGACATATTCCCTTGTGTATGTCCAGTCGAAGTTCTTGATGGCCTCATGGGTCATCCTCCTATAAAGGTTATCGCAATAGAGTTCGTCATAGCTCTCCGCCATGGAAATCAGTTGTTTCAAGAATTCGTCATAACTGCCGGACTCGACATCAATTATGCTATAGCCGATTGTCTCGTCATATATGGACGGCCACGTATAGTCACGATACACAAATACCCATCCCCTGTCAGTCTCGACAGGCGTAAGAAATCTGTTCTTGTAATGAGGCTTCGAATTAAGGGTAAGGAGTTTCTTCTCGAAACCAGATAGGCCGTCAAAATATTCCTTATACACGTCAGCTACGGGCTTCATGTCAAGTTTATCCGTCTTTGTCAAAAGTATGAAATTGCCTGACCTCATGTAAGCCTCCACGACGACAGGTACTTGTAGCCCGTCAGGTTGTTCGTAAGTTATGTCGATAGTGTACAGCGGCATATTCCGATATTCGCCATCTTCATCCTTTATGCCACTCATGCTACTTATCGGTAGATATACCTGACAATTGTTATCCTCGCAAGAACAGTTCCTGCACTTCTCATCGACATACACATCAAGTCCGTTCAACATGTTAGTCGTAGGAAGCCAGTCGTTAAGCCTTCCGTTATTTAATCTCCATAGGCTTTTATCTTCGAATGCGTCGAACTCCTCATCGCTAAAATACTGGTAGTACGTATAACCTACGGTATTTTCATTCTTCCTGTAAAATTTCACATTATTCAACAGGTAACTTGATACATTCCAGTCATCAAAGTATTCATACCCACGATTATCTCGATGGACAAGGCACAATTTTCCTTGGTAATAACGCACCTTATCTGTAATGGCGACAACGGAACTAGATGCGTCAGAGTATGTGTAACATAAGCATTGCCATTTATGCTTGTTACCGTCCACTTCCACAAAATAATTCCCTGCCGTAAGTATCTCGTCGCCAGTTAATGAAACACACGGGTTTATTGTCTTTCTCGTCGATCTTATTGTTGTATCAACTGATTTCTTCAATAGCATGAAGGTAAAATTACTGCCGGTGTTTGGCAAATGACTTTGGTCAACCACGTATATTTGTGTACCAAGAGGCATCTGCGCTTCATTGGATGAAGCGTAGACCCTTATCTTGTTGTCCAACGCACTGTATGCGAGGTTGATGTTTCCTCCGCTGAATGTTCTATCTTCATCTGTCCAGTCGTATTTTGTGTATGTACCAGCCCTGTACAATGCCCTGAACCGACTGCCTTGACCGACATAATATGTTTTGGAGCAATCATATGACCTGTTGACGTTAATTACCGTGACAGAGAATGTGTCCGACGTTTCAACCCATATCGTAACCCTAACATCCACCGTATCCGGAACATGTGTGAAGCTCCCCCTGAAACTGGTAGCGGACGAATTATCCAATTCGTACCACAGACTACCATTGTCAAGCCAGATGGAAAATGTTGTACTACCACCGTAGACAACGACAAACCCGTCAGTGACAGTTGAATGCTCCCCATACTCAAGCAATATCTTGGCTTTACCATCCGTGAAATCGTCGATGACTACTTCAGTCACCCCTTCCTCACTCAACGTATAACTTTTCCCGTTGTAATTGCTTTTTACTTCACTGCCTTTTCCATCGAAGACAAACGTCTTACTGCGTACACCGTAATCAGGTAACTCAGTGACATAATTGCTAATATCTATCAATCTCGAAGGTGTTAACGGGAAAATTAGGTTTTTCCCGTCCGCGTTGGCACGATACACCGGTGTTATTGTCGTATTTGCGATACTTGACAGCTCCATGCCACCAAGCCCATCACATTTATATGTGTAACCACCCTTAAGGGTAATGGTATTGCATTCTTCATTTTCATCCGGCATACTAAACACAAAGGAAGAACCTGACTGATCAAAAGTACCTCCGCTTGTTATCCCATAACCGGTGATTTTTGGGACGTATTCTAATGTAACGGTCTTCGACATCAATGGCGGTTCGTTGGTTATTGGGTAATATGTCCCGTTTACGCTAAGTTTATCGTCGTTCAGCCTGTATTTACCAACGTTAGCTGTCCCATTGTCTCCAAGCTCAACCGTATGTATGACGTAACTGCCATACTTGATATCATATTTTGTGTTTACAACTAACTCATTATTCCCATAAACCGACCCGGTTTTTATTGATACCGGTTCAAGCACCGCAGCACTGGTTTCCTGTTCCTTGTAGAGTTTCTTTGTGAACACCAACGACTTCGTTGTACGCAAGCCTTCCTGTGTCCTTTCGTACAACTTTCTCGGCGTCACATCATACGTCGTTATAGGACAACCGTTGAACGTATACTTGCTGAACTGGTTCAGTATGAAGTCCTCATCTATGCCGGTACCGGCAAAATTGGGATCCAATGGGCTAATCAACTGTTTGAAACTGTCCAAGTCGATATACTCACCGTCATTTCCGGGAACAGAGATTGGGTATTTGGACAAACCCACCGACAATGGGAATGTGTTTATTATGTTCAACACAG
>JAGCWQ010000137.1 GCA_017961765.1 Paludibacteraceae bacterium
GAACAAATAAAATCGATGCACATGAAACGAATCCTTCTAAAAACCAGGCAATACGCCAACAAAGGTTTGCTGGTTGTCTTAGCTTTCTTGGGATTTTCTTCCGTCCAATCATGCGGCAAAAAGGAGATTGAGAAGAGCCCCAAGGAGAAAAACCTGCAAGAAATACGGTGCATGTACGGAGGTCCAGAATCTTTCTACCGTCGCATCGACAAAGACTCCATCCAAATCGACGTTCCCGAAGAGGATAGACCGGTAAAAGAAGAGTAACGGTTCTGCATAACCTTAGTAAAGGTTGCTTGTCCATGACGAAATCCATTCGGACAGTTTTTCCTTCGTCACAAGGAAAGAAAAGGCAGGCAATCGGAACTTAAAAAACAGAAAGAATATGGAAAAACAATCTAATAGGGCATTGGCTTTCATTAACAAATGCATCATCTCCCTCCTCGGCTTGATGGGGCTTTGCAACTCCTGCATCCCAGCACTAGCCTACGGCAGCCCCGTCACTGAATATGATTTCAGAGGAAGCGTCAAAGATGAAAACGGGCTTCCCTTGGAAAATGTAAAAGTCGCTCTGTTCTTCAATACCCCCAAAGTGATAGAAGACCCACATATCGATTCAACTATATTTCTATATAAGATTCTGGGAGGCGAGCCACTATATAATCATGGCCCCAGATATTATAGTAGAAGCACCGAAGAGGAAGGTGAACACACCCTACAAGGGGAATGCCATGGCAGTCAAATTTTCACCATCTTTTTCCTAAAAGAGGGATACGAATGGAAAGACACCACCTTCCAATGGAAAGACATCCCCCACAAGGGCAAAAACAACGAAGAAGATAGAGTAGGCTTGGCGGCGATTCATGTATCGCTGAAAAAAGTGACTGCAAAGGGAAACCAATAATAATGTGGTTAAAAAAAAAAATAGAACGTTTTAGTGCATCAAGAAATAAGACAAGGATATGAAAGGAATATACACTCTATTAAAACAAGTCGTCAACAAGGTCATTTCATCCCTTTCCAGTCTGACTAATTTCTCTCGCCCAAAAATCCACAGAGATATCGTATGCGCCTATGGGACTCCGTCAGCCTCCTACTCTTTTAAAGGAAAAGTGACAAACGAAGAAGGAATGCCAATCGAAGGTGTGACGGTGGAGGTGTCCGGGACGAACACCTTCCGAAATACGGGCCATAATGAGAAAATAACATCCGTCCAAACCGAATCGAACGGGAACTACTCCGTCAACATAAGCGACCATCCCTTGGATCCTATCACGTTGACATTCTCGCACCAAGGCTTCGTCACGGGAGAGGCCTCCTTCGCCGATAAAGACTTAGAATTCAAAGAAAGAAAAGGCTGGTATAAAGGGGAAGCGAGAGTCGAACTCAACATGACACTGAAAAACGAGGGCAATGGGAATGAGTCGAATACTTAAATCAAAAGTCAAAAAACAAATTATTTTAGAAAATTTGTAATATTGGGGAACAGGATGCGTTGAAATAAAGAGAGCATACCCCCAATGCAGGGTTTCTTTCTATTTCACCCTGCCTCATTGGAGGGGATATTTCTGACAGAAAAATTTTTATACGTTAAACAACAAACAATTAAAACAAAAAGGTATGAGAAGTTTTTCCATTCTATCAAAATTCTCCTTGAAAAGGGGAATTTTTTATCTACTCGGACTTTCTGGCCTATGTGGTTCTTGTTCAAACAAAGAAGTAGATGAATCTTGTGAATACGGTACACCATCAGCAGACTATTTGTTCAAGGGGAAAGTCACAGACGAAAACGGACTCCCATTAAAGGATGTAGGTGTAACATTCTCCTCCTTTACAACAAAATACGATTCCACCAAGACAGGGAGAGATGGAGGATATGTTATCAAAACAGGGCATACAGAATCTAGTCGTCCTACCCTATCCTTTTCTCTCGAAGGGTACGAGTCACGAGACACGACCGTCTCCATGAATGACGTGGAGTTTAAGGGTGGTAAAGATTGGTACGAAGGAGTAGCAGAAAAAGAAGTTGACATCAAGCTAAAAAAGAAATAAGATTTAAGGTGGGGCGGAATCGCCCCCATCTATTCTAAATAACAGTAAGATGAAAAGCATATCCATTTCAACGAAAGAGACCATCAACAAGGTCATTCTATACCTCCTCGGCTTAATCGGCCTATTCAACTGCGAGTCATGCAACGACATCGTCGATGAATATGGGTGTCCCACAGCTGACTATACCTTCAAGGGGAAAGTCATAGACGAGAACGGTCTTCCAATAGAGGGGGTAAATATTATCATCGACCTTGATTATTATCATAAAGACAGCACCCAGACCAATAAGGAGGGAGAGTATGACATCGAAGTGGACAATGTATCCCCTAACATTCCCACCCTATCCTTTCGCCATTGGGACTACGAACCATTCGACACAACCATCACACGTAAAGACTACGAATTTAAAGATGGTCACGGATGGTACGAAGGCATGGCTAACGTGGAAGTCAATGTGACACTAAAAAAGAAGTGAGACTTTTGAACCCTCACAATACCCTACATTTCGATGAGGGAAGCGAGCAAACAAAGAAAAATTCATGATAGAGAATCCTTTAAAAATAGGTTTAAAGAAGAAATTAGCCCTTCGGCTATTCGACCATTATCGCCACAATGAAGCGAAAACGCACCAACTGCGGTATCTCTTTTGGGAATGCACATTGAGATGTACGCTCAACTGCCTGCACTGCGGAAGCGACTGCAAACAATCCGCCAACGTTCCCGACATGCCCGTGGAAGACTTCATCGGGGCTGTAAAGAAAATTGTTCCCATCGTGGACCCCAACCACACCATGGTGGTCTTCACCGGCGGCGAGGCGTTGGTCCGCAAAGATATTGAGAAGGCAGGCATCGAACTCTACAAAATGGGCTTCCCCTGGGGCATCGTCACCAACGGATTTCTGATGACCCCCGAAAGGATGGTCTCCCTGCTACGTGCGGGAATGCGTGCCTGCACCGTCAGCCTCGACGGATTGAAAGAGTCGCACAACTGGCTACGCAACAACCCGCTCTCGTTCGACAGGGCAATTGCCGCCATCCGACTTCTGCCCCAGACCGACCTGCGTTACGATGTGGTGACCTGCGTCAACAACCGCAACTTTGACGAGTTGCCCCAAATCAAGCAACTGCTCATCGACCTAGGCGTGAAGGAATGGCGCATATTCACCATTTTTCCAATCGGAAGAGCAGCGGAAAACCCAGACCTACAACTGCCGAGCGATAAATTCAAGGCTGTTTTCGACTTCATCGAGGAGACTTGCAAGGAGGGGAAAATCATCGTCAACTATGGATGCGAAGGCTTCTTGGGCGACTACGAGTCACGCGTACGGAAATCTTTCTTCTTCTGTAGGGCCGGCATCAACGTAGGTTCCATCTTGGTGGACGGCAGCATCTCCGCTTGCCCCGACCTACGCAGCCGTTTCATTCAAGGCAACATCTACAAAGACGACTTTGCCGAGGTTTGGCAGAACAAGTACCAAATCATGCGCGACAGAAGTTGGACGAAAACCGGCATCTGCAAGGATTGTGAATTCTTCAGGCACTGCGAAGGAAACGGTCTCCACCTCAGGAACGAAGAGACGAACGAATTAGCTTTCTGCCACCTCAAAAGGATGATTGGCGAAATGTAAGACTACGGCAGACAAGAAAAAACCTTAGGAACTTGTCTGGCTTACAAACTCTAAGCACTACCGTAATAACCAGGAAAAGAAACGGCGGGGATAGTTACTCCTCGCCGTTTTCTGTTGAATATTCCACCTTTGCTTCTCCCCTACGATAATAATAGACGAGACCGTACTCGCTACATTTATGCAACCGTTCTGGCAACGGAAGAAGGGAAAACGAATGCTCCACATCGTTCCATATATCCAAAATCACCTTGTCCACGCTCTCATTAAGGGAAGTGACATTAGAAATCGTACGAGACGTATTATTTTGCAATACCTTTTGGTTATTATAGTGCTCCACGAAAATATCATAATGCACACGCACCTTCGCTATGGCAGGATTGTAGATTGGCGTACCACCAGCTTGAATACGTTTCTGCTCTCCTTCAATGATAAGTGCGCCCCACTTATATAAATTCTCATCGGAAATCAAATCGGGCACCACATAGGAATCGACAGGGAGTCCGTAGAGTTTCTTTGCCTCAGGCTTAATCTCATTACGCAAGACACACATATTCAACACCTGAACAAAATGAGAAAGATAAAGGCGGGCCATCTTCGCAGCCTCTTGGAACTTCTTGCTCGTCTCCACCTGCTTGGCCGAACATTGCTTATATTCACCCATCGCACGTTCATAACGGACAAGCAACGCCCGGGCATCCTCCAACGAACCGTAGGAGAAGGCAAGATCGTAGGTGTCCTCCAACCTATCCCCCATGTCAACAGCAGCCTTCAAAGCTCTCATGCGGGCTTGATTGGTATTTGGTAATCTTCTATATGGCATAACAATTACGTTAGGTGGGTTCTCTTATTGATAAAGTTTCACAAACCCATTATTTTTTGTTTATTATCTTTAAAAGGAACTTCGGCATTTCACCCGAAGAGGGGAAGGTTTAGCTTCCCGATAGTTAATCTTCACGATAAAGGAGATGGTCTGCCAAATCGTACAACGGCTTTTTCAACTCCTCCGAAACGGAGACACGCTTCAAAGCTGCCACCGCCGACTCATAATGATGACGCATGGCCTTCTCCGCATCCGACCCCACGTTCAACTTATCATAGATGGCCGTCACCGCCTTGACCTTTTCTGAACGGTCGAACTGTTCTTTAGCCAACCATTCCATCAAAACCGACTTGGTAGCCGCATCCGCCTTTTCCAAAGCAGTAATCAGCAAGAACGTCTTTTTATTGCAATTGATATCGCCTCCGATGGCCTTACCGAACTTCGCCACATCGCCATAGACATCCAACCAGTCGTCCTTGATCTGGAAGGCAAGACCGACGCCGATGCCGAAATCATAGAGGAGGTCAGCATCCTGCTGGGAAGCGCCGCCACACAAAGCCCCGGCCTTCAAGCTACCCGCCAAGAGGACAGCCGTCTTCAAGCGTATCATCTCCAAATATTCAGGCAAAGAGACATCCGTACGAGTTTCGAACTCCATGTCATATTGTTGTCCCTCGCAGACACCCAAACAAGTGGCCGAAACGACATCCAAAACCTGACGGTAAACCGAGTCGTCGCATTTGGAGACGAACTGATAGGCCTTGATCAACATTGCATCACCAGAAAGTATCGCCGTGTTCTCGTTCCACTTCTTATGCACCGTTGGATGGCCACGTCTCATGTCCGCCTTATCCATGACATCATCATGCAACAAAGAGAAATTGTGGAAAATCTCCAAACCAATGGCAGGTCCCATAGCCTGTTCCAACTTGCCTCCAAACAGTTGGCAAGCCATCAAAGACAGAGTCGGACGGATACGCTTGCCCCCCAACGAGAGAACATATTCTATCGGCTCGTACAGACCGACTGGTGCTATATGCCAATCCAGTGAAGCCAAGTAGGCCTTCACCGCCTGCTGAATCTCTTCTATACTTTTCATTCTATCACCTCCTTATTTGAACTCTTCGCACTACGTTTACTTCTGTTGTAACTTCTATAACTGTCGTACTCAATCTCGACATCAGGCTCGACAAAAGTTGTGCGAGGGTCCAATTTAAACTTAATATATTTAATGGTCAGTCCACGTTCCAGCCATTGCTGTTCATAAAAAGTTTTGATCGACAAAATCTTATCGTCCGAGAAATCGGAATGATACAAATCGGCGTTATCAAACAAGACCTCGTACCCATTCGCCTTCACCATCTCCTCCGTATAACGGAACATGAACTGGCTATCCGTCTTCAGGTGGATGATCCCCCCCGGACGTACAAATTGCTGATACAACTCCATGAAACGGGTGGATGTCAACCGTTTGCGCACCTTCTTCATCTGAGGATCCGGGAAGGTGAGCCATATTTCAGAAACCTCGCCTTCGGCAAAGAAAGCAGGGATGATCTCTATATTCGTGCGGATAAATGCCACATTCTTCATGCCTGCCAAATGAGATTCCTTCGCTCCCGTCCACATCCGCGCACCCTTAATATCCACGCCAATGAAGTTCATCTCTGGGAACAGGCGAGCCAACGCCACCGTATATTCGCCCTTTCCGCAGCCCAACTCAACAACAATCGGGTTGTCATTCCCGAAAAAGGTGTTCCACGATCCTTTCAACTCAAAAGGCTTGTTCAACTCCCGTAAAGCTGAAAACGTATATTGAAAGACATGGGGAAACGACTCCATGTCATCAAATTTCTGTAACTTATTCTTACCCATCTGCTTTTCTTGCGGATTCCGTAGAATCCACGCTTTTAAACAAATTCAAATCTATGGTTTCCGTGGATGGAAATGGGATTCCATCTACTGAGCATCGACCTGCTTACTCTTCATTATTCGGAGCCCCACATCGTGAATGCCCTGCAAGCAATCTTCACGCATTCCTTGAGTCAATTCAAACGAATAGGTTCCACATTTAGGGAACTTGACTTCAGACAAAAACATTACCGGAAGATGACGCAAAGAACCAGAGCCCTCTCCTATCCAACGACCGTAGTTGTCGGCCAAGACACACTCCAACGTATCTGCATAGAGTGATGAATCAGGGGAGAAAGAACGGACAAAGAGCCAAAAGTTTTGGTAACGATAGGAACCATCGTTCCGCAAGTCCACCACGACATCATACGTCCCAACCGTATCCGTCGCCTCAAAACAGAAGACAGCGGCACTATCTTTATTCCAACCCGAGGCAGGGAACTCAACAGACTGTTGGAAAACTGCCCCATCGTCCGAGCAAGAGAAACAAGAGACGATTAAAAGTAAAAAAAAGAGTATCCTATTCATTACCACCATTTTTTCTGTCGTTTTCACCTCCATTAGAACCACCGCCACGTCGATCGTTAGGTCTGTTATGTCTGCGTCGATTATTGGAAAAACGGTGCTGACGATTCTCTTGATCCTGGTTGTTTCGTTCCTCATTGTTTTGAGGAGCGGAACCGCCGTTCTGCTGATTATTCTGCCTAGGAGCATCGCCATTGTTTTCCGGACGTCTATCACGGTCACGACGCGGACGATTTTGATTCTGGTTCTGGTTTTGATTCTGGTTCGGTTGTTCGTCGTTACGACGAGGAGCTCCATTTTCAGAACCCTCCTGTCTCTGCCCCTCCGCATTGCGATTGTCTCGGTTGTCACGATTGCCATGACGATTACGGTTGCGGTTTTGACGGTCGTCACGACGACGGTTGCCTTGCTGACGGTTCTCTCCGCCCTCCTGCGTATTTTGAGTTTCCTCATTCGTTGCAGGCTGAGAATCAGCTTCATTTTGAGGAATCGGTTCCTGATTAGAAGTTTCCGGCTGCGCACCCTTCATCGATTGGTTTTGGTTGCTCTTCTTTGCCGGTTTCTTTTTCTTCTTCTTATCAAAACGGGTCAAGCTATCCTGACCAACCACATTTTCATAATCCGTCACCTTCTCTTGTTCGCCAGACTCCAGCAAAAGAGAATCCACCTTAATACCTTGTTTATTAAGAGCAATAATCTCCTTCACACGGTCCACCGGTACCGAAACGATATTGGCAGCCATCGAAGGCGAACTTGAATATTGCATAATTCCACCAAAAACATCGGTCTTGAAATGGTAGAAGGTAGCATCCTTCGTCTCCAATGGAATATCCTTTGAAGGGAAGCCTTTTTGTGCCTCCACATAGGCATCGACCTCGAAGTTCATGCAGCACTTCAACTTGGCACACTGTCCGGCCAACTTCTGCGGATTGAGGGAGATCTCTTGATAACGAGCCGCACTCGTCGCCACGGAGACAAAACTCGACATCCACGACGAGCAACAAAGCGGACGTCCACAAGGGCCAATTCCTCCGATACGTCCAGCCTCCTGACGGGCACCGATCTGCTTCATCTCGATACGCACCTTGAAAGCGTCCGCCAAGACCTTAATCAATTGACGGAAATCGACACGCTCATCGGCAATATAGTAGAAAATGGCCTTATTGCCATCTCCCTGATATTCCACATCACCGATTTTCATGTTCAGTTTCAAATCTTCGGCCATCTTCCTAGCACGCAACATCGTATCATGCTCACGCGCCTTTGCCTCTTCATACTTCTCCATATCGACGGGGCGAGCCTTACGATAAACCCGCTTGATCTCCACCCTTGCCGGATCGACATGGTTCTTACGCATCTGAAGGAGCACCAATTGACCAGTCAAAGAGACCGTACCAATGTCATGTCCAGGAGTTGACTCAACGGCCACGATATCTCCCTTTTCCAAACTAAGACCATTAGTATTTCGATAATACCCTTTTCTCGTATTCTTAAAAGTCACCTCCACCAGATCCGTTGCCGACTGCGATTCTGGAATATCGCACAACCAGTCGAACGTATCCAATTTCTTATCTGTACGTTTGCTGCAACCCTTTTCATTCAAGTTGCAACCTCCACCACTTAGATTCGCCATTCTATCTCTTTAAAATTACCAATACGGGGATTTCCTTCCCCACCAATGAAGTTCCCGACGGGAACACGGCAAAACGTCACTGTTTAAGCAACATGATCAATTTCAACGACAAGTCAAAGAAGACCAATTTTGCGTTCACGTTCTGCTCTATATGTCGTTCGGCACTCTCCAATTCGGAAAGCAAGCCGAAAATATTCGATTCTTTTACAAAGGGAGAGAATTTTACCGAGAATTCCTCCTCGAACCTCGTCATATAATTCAACTCCTTGTTCTTAACGTTGTAGATGAAGTTTTCCCTAATCATCCGTTGCGCATAGGCAAGGAACGATAGTTGCCTTTTTCTTCCCAAACGGTGCATCTCCTCCGTCCACTCCTTCATACGCTTCGCATTCCGGCTGTAAGAAGCCCGCATCACCTCGACAAAAAGGTCGAAATACTCCCTTTTCTCATCCGAAGTTTGGACAATATCTTCAGCTGCGATGAGATTGCCGTTGGCGATATGCGCCACCTCCCGACACTCCTCCTCCGTCATGGAATAACGAGCCTTCAACGCCTGCTCCATGTCCGCATCCGCCAAAGGTGGGACAAATATCTGCTGTACACGGGAAATGATGGTCGCCAAAAGTCGATCGGTATTTTCTGAAACCAAAACGAACAAGGTCTTCCCCATCGGTTCCTCCAGCACCTTCAAGATCTTGTTGGCACAAACCTCATTCATTCTTTCGGGCAACCAGATAATCATCGTCTTGTATTCCGCCTCAAAACTCTTCTGTCCCAACTTCTTGATAATCATATCGCTCTCATTCTCGTAAATCATGCCCTGCTTATTGTCGGAACTGATTTTCTGGAGCCACTGATCTACCGTAAAGTAGGGGGACTGATTGACCATCGCCCGCCACTCGGTAAGATAATTATCGCAGACGACAGAATTGGATGAACGGGTAATAGGAAAAACAAAGTGCAAATCAGGATGTATCAACTTATTGAACTTCACACAGGAAGGACAAACACCACATGAATCTCCATTTTGGCGGTTGCTGCAATTCAAATATTGAGCGTAGGCTATGGCCAAAGCCAATTTTCCAGTACCTTGCGCACCACAAAGCATCACGGCATGCGGCACCCTTCCCTCGTCAACTGACTTTATTAATGTCTGTTTTACAGACTCTTGACCATATATCTGTCTGAACTGCACTATCTTTCTACACTTTCGTCCTAAACTAATGCCAAATATAGTCATTTTTATTCGATTAGGAAAGGAATTTAACCGTTTTTATCCAAATCAAAAAAAGATGTCAGCAAAATACGAATAGCATAGGTAAGAAAAAAACAGAAAAGCATTCGGAGCAGGACGATTCGATTCCACAAGGGGACAAAAGAGTTTGAGAAAAAAACCTCCACCACCGCCCGCTATTTTTGTCTAAATATCCCGCTATTTTTGTATTTTTGCAGCAAGAATAAAAAAATCAAACAATCAGACGAAAAATGAAAGCAGTAGTTAGTATCATCATGGGTAGCACTTCCGACTTGCCCATCATGGAGAAGGCGGCAAAGTTGCTTGACGAATTCGAAATTCCATTCGAAATCAACGCATTGTCTGCTCACCGCACTCCAAAAGAGGTAGAGGAGTTTGCCACCAATGCTCAGAAGAACGGCATCAAAGTCATCATCGCAGCAGCAGGCATGGCAGCTCATCTTCCCGGTGTAATCGCAGCCATGACTACAGTTCCTGTCATCGGTGTTCCAATCAATGCGACACTCGACGGAATGGACGCCTTGTTAGCCATCGTGCAAATGCCTCCAGGCATCCCTGTTGCAACAGTCGGTATCAATGCGGCACAGAACGCAGGCATCCTGGCTGTTCAAATGCTGGCTGTAGGAGACCCTGAATTGCAGGCGAAGTTGGCGAACTACAAAGAAGGTCTTAAACAAAAGATAGTCAAAGCGAACGCCGACTTGAAAGAAGTCAAGTTCAAATTCAAAGTGAACTGAAAAAAAAAAAAAAAAATAGAGCCACCGACCTTGAAAAATCGGTGGCTTCACATTTCCACCCAACAATCAATCAGCATGCCAAAAGTATATCTTGGGTTAGGCTCCAACATGGGCGATCGGAAGAAATTGATAACAGATGCCACCATGATCTGCGGAAGCATCATGGGAAAACTCATCACGTTATCCTCCCTTTACGAAACCGAGCCATGGGGCTTCTCATCCCCCAACAAGTTTCTGAACGCCGCCATCTGCATAGAGACGGAGCACTCTCCTGAGAAATGCCTTGCCATGGCAAAAGCCATCGAACGCGAAATGGGCAGGCTGAAACATGAAGGAGCTGGATACGAAGACCGTCCCATCGACATCGACATTCTCTTCTACGAAGACCTTCAAATGGAGAGCGAATCACTGACCATCCCCCATCCTCTCATTTCAAAACGGGAATTCGTCCTTCGCCCCATGGCTGAAATCGCACCAGAGATGAAACATCCTGTCCTGCAAAAAAGCATGGAAGAGCTACTCCGTCTATGGGAAGAGGAGAACCTTCAATAAGAACGTCAAAACCAGATCGAATCATGGACAAGAAATTAGTTTACATCCCCCTCTTGTGCTTGGGTCTATCCGCCTGCAACAACCAAGGCCAGACGCAAGAAACCAACGGGACACAAACGGAGATTCAACCTTCCACAGGAAGCGAAGGATCCGTCGAGTCTGCTTCACCAGAAAGTGTAAAAAGCATTGCCTCCGAACTCTACACGGCCTTCATCGACAAGGAGGGCAACGCCTTCTTCCAACTCAACGAGGAAAAGGTTAAGGATTTCACGCAATTCAACAAGATGCCTTGCCGATTAGACTGTTCTCCCATAAAAATCGAAGGAGTCGGACAACAAGCCCAGACACTCGTCCCTTTCGGATATGAACATCATTTATTAGGCATATTGACAACAGAAGGAAAAGTGGCATTCCTCGACATAGTCAAAGCCATCAGCACTGGCGACACGCAATGTAGCGGCATTCTTCCCCAAATCAGCCAAGCGACACAAATAAAAGAGGATGGAGAGATCCTCATCGCCACCACAGAAAAAGGAGAACTGATAGGCGTCTGCCCTTTCAATATGCCCGGCTACTACCGTTGCGACGATTTTGAGATCTGGTTGACGAGGGATTTCAGAATAACACTAACCAGTCCTTCCGCCGAGATATCCAAAAACGGAACCTTCTTCAGCGATCCTGCCGGACTCGCCGACGGGCCAGGCATGTCCAGCCAGCTGCTCGTTGCATCCATCGACGGAAAGCAGTACAACATACGATTCTCCTACGACAGCCATCCAAAGAGAATCAATTACACCTTCCGTTTCGACACGGATGATTTCGCATTAATAAAAGACACAGACATCAATTTCAAGCACTATACCTCTTCACAATCAGCA
>JAGCWQ010000138.1 GCA_017961765.1 Paludibacteraceae bacterium
CATGAATGAGTAGTAGCTCTCAGGATGCTCCTTTGGCAAATTGACATACTCGTCCATGTTAAACGCGATGACATTCTTAAACGAAACGACACCCTTCTTGTTCAACTCGATCAAATCCCTGTACATACCCAATGGAGAAGAACCCGTAGGGAGACCCAAGACGAACTTGCGGTCGGCCGTTGGATTGAACTTATTGATTGTGTCCGCAACATGCTGAACGGCCCACTTTGAAACGGATGCGTAATCCGATTGAATCAATACTCTCATATAAATCTATTTTATAGTTTTACTTATTTTCTTCAACTAATTTCTTTTCATTGTCATTTTTCCACTGTCGTCCTGCCTTGTAAATGCTATAGAATCCATAGAGGAAGAACGGCAGACTTAGCAATTGACCCATATTCAACAACATGGAATCCTCGAAACTCTCTTGATTGTTCTTTATGAATTCCAAGAAGAAACGGGTCAAGAATATGCAGACGAGAAAGACACCGAACAAAAATCCGTCATACTTCCTCGCATTTGTCTTCCAATACAGATAAAGCAAGATGGAGAAGGTCACCAAACAATAGGTCACCTCATACAATTGAGTTGGATGAGAAGGTTGCGTGAAAATCGGGTCAGCCCCGCCCATCCAGGCGTTCACATTGGAGACGAAACGGAATGCCCACGGAAGATCCGTCGGGTAACCATAGATTTCATGGTTGAACAGGTTTCCCATTCGAATGCAGGCTCCACAGATGGAAACAGCAATCACCACCCTGTCCAACACCCAGATATAGGAACGTTTCGCCACCCGCTTATGGAAAATCCAAAGAGCGATAAGGATACCGAATGCCCCGCCATGGCTAGACAATCCGGCAAAGCCCCCTTTCGGGATGAATATCTCCAATATATGCGAAGAATAGTATTCAAAATCATAGAAAAGACAATGTCCGATGCGGGCACCGACCAAGGTTCCTATCGCCATATAGATAAACAAGGAATCCATCGCATCGGAAGGAAGTCCTTCGTTCTTGTAAATACGAGATTCGACCATATAGCCAAGGAAAAAGCCCAAGGCCCACATCAAACCATACCACCTCACCTCCAAACCAAAAACATGGAAGAGAGAAGGGTCAAATGTCCAGGTTATATAAGACAACATATTTTAATCGTTTTATCAATGCGAGGCATCTTTTATGCCAAATAGGAAAAAACGACGGACGCAAGGACCTTACGATCCTGCGCCCGTTTTTTTCTACTTATAGATTTGCCCCATGGCAATTCTTATATTTCTTACCACTTCCACAAGGACAAGGGTCGTTTCGTCCGACCACCTTATCCGAACGGATAGGAGCCGTCACCCGAGGTCGATCCTGTGCTGGAGCCGGCGGAGTGACAGGTGAATCGGAACGAGTCTCCGTGTACTCCGGAGCACGGAACTTCTTCTCCTGAGGAACCTCTGGAGCCTGAGGCGCCTCCTGCTCCGTCTGCTGAGGCACCTCTTGAATGTGGGAACGAAGCAAAACCGTAACCGTGGTGCGGTTCAACTCCTCGACCATCTTACGGAACAAGCCAAACGACTCCTTCTTATAGATCAACAACGGATCCTTCTGCTCGTAGCTTGCATTTTGTACAGAGTCTTTCAACTCATCCATGTCGCGCAAGTGATCTTTCCAATACTCGTCGATCTCGTGAAGCAAGATAGCCTTTTGGAACGTCTTGACAACCGCCTTACCCTTCGTCTCGTTAGCCTCCTTCAGGTTAACTGGGATACGGTAGGTATGCACACCGTCCGTAATAGGGATGATGATGTTGATATATTGGTCACCAAACTCCTCTATCACCCGAGCCACCTCTGGAGCCGTCTGATCTGCGATGGCATCCATATTGTGCTTGAACGAAGTCATGGCAGCCGCAAACGACTTTTCAGCCAAAACATCCAACTTGGTCGTCAAGAATTCAGATTGAGAAACAGGAGGTTCGATATTAGCCAAAAGCATCAACTCATCCTTGAAATAATCGTAGTCGTTGCCCGTCTTGGCCTCCTCTGCCACGAGATAGATGGCATCGTATATCATGTTCATGATGTTAACGCCCAAACGCTCTCCCATCAAGGTCTCCCTACGCTTCTTATAGATAACCTCACGTTGGGAGTTCATCACGTCGTCATACTCCAACAAACGCTTACGAACACCGAAATGGTTCTCCTCTACCTTCTTCTGCGCACGCTCGATAGACTTGGAAATCATGGAATGCTCAATAACCTCGCCCTCCTTGAATCCCATACGGTCCATGACCTTCGTGATTTTCTCCGAACCGAAAAGACGCATCAAGCTATCTTCCAAAGAGACGAAGAAGACAGAAGAACCCGGGTCACCTTGACGTCCGGCACGACCTCTCAACTGTCTATCGACACGACGGGACTCGTGACGCTCCGTACCGATGATAGCCAAACCACCGGCTGCCTTCACCTCGTCGGAAAGCTTGATATCCGTACCACGACCCGCCATGTTCGTTGCGATAGTCACCGTACTTGACTTACCTGCCTCTGCGACGATTTCAGCCTCCTTCTGGTGCAACTTGGCATTCAAGACATTGTGAGGGATTTTCCTCATCAACAACATCTTACTGATCATCTCGGAAATCTCCACCGAAGTAGTACCGACCAAGACTGGACGGCCAGCGTTCACCAAACGTTCAATCTCCTCGATAACAGCCTTATATTTCTCACGCTTTGTTCTATAGACACGGTCGTTCATATCCTTACGGGCGATAGGCCTGTTAGTAGGAACGACAACCACATCCAATTTATAGATATTCCAGAACTCACCAGCTTCCGTCTCTGCCGTACCGGTCATACCAGCCAACTTGTGGTACATTCTGAAATAGTTCTGCAAAGTAATCGTCGCATGGGTTTGAGTAGCGGCCTCCACCTTCACATGCTCCTTCGCCTCGATGGCTTGATGCAATCCGTCAGAATAACGACGGCCCTCCATGATACGACCCGTACCCTCATCCACAATCTTCACCTTGCCCTCAATGACAACGTACTCCTCATTCAAGTTGAACAAAGTATAGGCTTTGAGCAATTGGTTGATCGTATGGATACGCTCTGTCTTGATGGAGTAATCCTGCAACATCTTCTCCTTTTGCCTCTGTTTCTCCTCCTTGGAGATATCAGCCTTGTCCAATTCCGCCACGCGGGCAGACATATCAGGAAGGACGAAGAACTGAGGGTCCTCCGATGCACCCGTCAAAGCATCAATACCCTTATCCGTCAACTCAATGCTCTTGTGTTTCTCATCGATGACGAAATAGAGAGGCTCCGTGGCGATGTGCATGTTCTTGTTGTTCTCGGCCATGTAGAACTCCTCCGTCTTCAAGAGGATAGCCTTTATACCCGGCTCACTCAAGAACTTAATCAACGGTGTATTCTTAGGCAACGCCTTGTAAGAGCGGAACAAAGCGAGTGCGCCGTCTTCCTGCTCCTGTTTGTCCTGCGACTTCATCAAGGTCTTAGCCTGCGTCAAGAAGTTGGTAGCCAACGTACGCTGCAAAGAGACCAGATGCTCCACACGAGGACAAAGTTGCTCATATTGTTGTTCGTTAGAATGCTGAACCTGACCAGCGATGATCAACGGAGTACGGGCATCATCGATCAAGACGGAATCGACCTCATCGACGATAGCGTAGTTATGGCTTCGTTGTACCAAATCCTCTGGCGAAGTTGCCATGTTGTCCCTCAAGTAGTCGAAACCAAACTCGTTGTTCGTACCGAAGGTGATATCCGCCAAGTAGGCCTTACGACGCTCTGGAGAATTAGGGCGGTGCTTATCGATGCAATCCACCGTCAAGCCATGGAACATATACAAAGGTCCCATCCACTCGGAGTCACGTTTTGACAAGTAGTCGTTCACAGTGATGACATGGACACCGTTTCCGGTCAAGGCGTTCAAGAAGACAGGCAACGTAGCCACCAACGTCTTACCTTCACCGGTCGCCATCTCTGCGATTTTACCTTTATGTAGGACGACACCTCCGAAGAGCTGTACGTTATAGTGGACCATGTTCCAAGTCACCTCGTTACCGCCAGCCATCCAATGGTTGCGATAGAGAGCCTTATCGCCCTCGATAGTCAAGAAGTCATGTCCCGTAGCTGCCAATTCACGATCCAATTCGGAAGCCGTAACCTCGATAATCTCCGATTCGGAGAAACGGCGGGCCGTATCCTTCACGATAGCGAAGACTTCAGGAAGAACCTCTTCCAAAACCTCCTCGTATTTATCAAGAGCCAACTTTTCCAGACGGTCGATTTCACTATAGGTCTTTTCCCTCTCCTCTATCTCCTGACCTTCAATCTTGGATTTCAATTCCTGAATCTTAGATTTCTCAGCAGACACGTATTTTTGGATTCGCTCCCTAATATCCAATGTACGAGCACGCAACTCGTCATTAGTCAATTTCCCAATGGTTGGGTAAATCATCTCCACTTTCTCAACATACGGTTTTATCTCCCGCATATCTCGCTGTGCTTTGTTTCCAAACCACTTGGATAAAATATCATTAAGTCCCATTAATTAAAAATTATTTAA
>JAGCWQ010000139.1 GCA_017961765.1 Paludibacteraceae bacterium
GTATGCTCGAACAGGTCATGGTAATACTACGAGTGACTTTATGGATATTCGTGTCTATCATGATAGGGATAATACTCGTCTGGATAGTAGTCGTGTGCATAATGATAATGATGCGGCTAAATATGGTTTCGGTGAGATGATATATAATGATTATGCTAATCGAGATCATTCTAAAAAGGTTATTTATCGTTTTGAATTGATTTATTATGGTTATTTGGAAACTCCTAACACAAATGACTTTACTTTTATAACTCGTTTGGAGCAATTCCCTACTTGTGCGCTTGTTGCTGTCGATTATATCAGTGCGCAGGCAGAGGCTGTTTGTGTGACTCCACGATCGGCTTGTATTGGCGACTTTATTACGGTCAATGCTGCTGGTTTTGCTGCTAATGCTAATTTTGCATGGAAAAAGTATGCAGATCAGAGTTATACACAAGAGGTGGCAATGACTTCGGATGAAGTTATCTATCATACTGTAAATGGCACAAATAGTCAGGTGGAGATTAAAATGAAGTCGGCTGGTACCTTTTACTATTCTGTTCAGAATATGAATCCGGGAACTGATGGTAAGGTTCATGATCCGATTAGATTTACATTGGTAGGTCGTGATTGTAATGTCACACCTCCTGACATTCGGGGTAATTCCAATGTCTGTGTTGATGAGTTCCCTTATAAACAGACATTCACTGCTCATGACCCTGATGTCGTTTCTTGGTTAGGCGAGTTCGATAAGGACTATACTTTCAAGTGGAGTTTGAAAGCGTTTGATGGAAAAGACTGGAAAAAGGATGTTAAGCCAGATGATGAGAAAATTTCTTTGCAGGTGGCTGATGATAAGCTTTCGGTTGATCTTATAGTAGCAGATGGTGCGAAAATGAGTGATGCGTTCACACCTGATACTTGCTATAAATTGATTTTGGGTGTATATAAAATGTATGATGGTGTTGTCGCTCCAAGCCATATTGGTGCAGACACATTCAATATTTGGGTCTATGACCAACCTAATATAGATAACCTGAACTTCGTCACGTTGCGTGGGGAGGATGATATTTGTGCCGCTTATGCATCTGATACGATTGTTTTGAAAGGCTTGGAGACGATAGCAAGCTATGATAAGGTGTTTGAGGGCGCAACGATGGATAGTAAAGGAATCCTTCATATCAATGGTTTTAATAAGGATGCCTTGTGTAATTCTAGTATCAAGGAGTTCCCAGTCAAGTTGACGATTACTAATAAGCGTTGTGTGGCTGTGAAAGAAGATAAATTTAAGGTTCAATCGACAGACGATCCGAAGATCAATTGTGATAAGTTGTCCGATTTGAATACGTATGATTTGGCTGAGTCGAAGTTGGATACGTTGATTTATCTTCCAGTGCCGGATTATGAAACGAGTTGTGATGACAATCCTGCGCTGAATGTTAAGATTCACTATGATGCTGATGAGAAGATTCATAGTTTCGACTCAACTATAGTCCTTCGACTCCATCGCTCTAAGTTGGTTGCCAGTGAGTTGCCTGACGATGAGAAGGTTCAATTGAGACTCTTCTCTGGTAAGGGAACGGTGTCTTATAGTTTGGTGGATGGTTGTGGTAAGAAAGCAGAATGCCAAATAAATCTTGCCATCAACGATACGACACCACTTAAGGTAAGTTGCGACAGCCTTGAAAGTTATCATGTGGAGATTACAAGTGAAGATGGCTGTAAAGCTACTCCGGGTAAGACTCCGGGTCTTCCTAACTTGAAACCACGTCCGTTGCGTGATTTGACCTTTACAGATACTGTCATCATGATAGAGGGTGTCTATGTCGGTCGTTCGGCAATAAATACGGATCCAGGTCTTGATCCTACTCAGTATAATGGAGGTATTGATTTGAATGCTGAGTATGACAAGGGCGTCACTTATATCTTGTGGAGATATACGGATCCTGCCGGACATGATTCTTATTGCCAGACAAGCGTTACGGTTGTTAATAAGAACGATCCTTTCGATTGTACCCAATTGAGTGACATCCGTGTTTCTGTAAATGAGAACAAGAAGGGTCAAAATTATCGTTACGCTTCTGCTCAGGCTCAAAGCACGGTCAATCCTGATACGAAATATTCTTTGCAAGATGTCTTGAAGATTCCGGAGAAAGATCCTGCTTATTGCGGCGATGTGCAGTTGAAGATACTCATTACGGGTGTATGTGTTGATGACAAGGGTGATTCTATTGCGGCTGCAAAAGATTCTGTCTTGACAAACGAAGAGTTCTTGAAGCATAGGTTCCCTGTGGGTGTGACATACGTTACCTATCGTTTCATAACTGCAAATGATACGGTGATTGGCAAGAAAGATTCCATGGAGTGTAATCAACAGATTATTGTGACTTCTAAGGATACTCCTGAGCCAAACGATTGTCCAAAGGACCCAACTCTCTATGTCGGAGATGATTGTCTGGCGAAGTGGGACATTGAGTTGAATCAGGTACCAACAGCTACGATTACCTACTTTAAAGAGGTGAAGTACACCTATGATGAGTGTGGCGGTGGCTCCTACGATTACCATTCGTTGGGAACAAGCGAGGCTTTGTCTAAGGACTATAAGACGACCGGTTATCCTTTCAAGGTACGTCGAATCACTTTCTTGGGTGATAATTGGGAGTCAACCGACAAAACACTGAGGTCTGATTGCGAAAATGTCTTGACTTCTGCGGATACCGTCTCTATTAAGGAGGTACACCATAGAATGAATGCGGATAAGTCGGTATGTAAGATCGATCCGTTCGAGTCAATGAAGTTGAAGGTGACGAACTTTGCCGAGTTGCCATCTTGCGTTACGGATCCGTTCACTATCGGTAAACACATGGTGGTTTGGTATTTTGATAATGGTAAAGGTGTCTTAGATAGTTGTGTCACGAAGATTACAGTGTTGGATAGTCTTCCTCCAGTACCGACTTGTGGCATGTGGGGTCAAGATTCTGTTTACTTCTGCGATACAACGTGCGAGGTGCCTTACACGAAGGTTGATGTTGTTGTGCCAACTGTAGAAGACTTGCAAGTTAAGGATAATTGTACTGAACCAGATGATATTACAATTACTTGGACGCGAGAGTTTGAGGGCTTGCAGATTAATACGTTGGAGCAAAATTATCCATTGGGTGTTACGACGATTAAGTGGAAGGTTACAGACTTGTCTGGTAATTCTAGTTATTGCGTTCAAACGGTTACTGTTAAGGATACCTTGCCACCAGCAATTGATTGTTCTAAGATTCCAGATATTTCAGTGGCTGCTAATGAAAATTGTGAAGCACCGGCAGCTGTAGTTGTAGAGGCTGGTCTTTCCGTTCCAATCATGAAGGATGATCCATGCTCTCCAACGGGGGCTCCTATCCAAGGTGTCGGAAGACGTTCAGATAACAAGGATATCTTCAACGATCCTTATCCAAAGGACACGACAATTATTACGTGGACATTTACTGATGCGGCTGGTAATTCCGATTCCTGTAAGCAGATGATTATCGTGATCGATAGCATGGCTCCAGTTCCACCAAATTGTGGTAGCCTCCAACCTGTAGTAGTTGAGTTGCATCCAGATTCCTGTACTGCATCTCAGGACTTGGTAAGGAGAGAGTTAGGAGAGTATAAGGCTCATGACAATTGTGATGGGGATATCTATGGTGATCCAAAGATGACTTTGGCGGATAGTTCTTATGTTGAGTTGCCGGAATTCTTCAAGAAGGATACAACCTACTTGATCTCTTGGGTCTTCACGGATAAGAACAAGAATATTACTATCTGTTACCAAGATTTGGTTATTAAGGATACAACGCCTCCTGATCCATCGGGCATTTGCCCTGACCCGGAAAAGTCGGTGGCTGCTACGGTTGAGTGTTCGGTTGATTATGATAAGTTAGGCATAGAGTTAGGAAAACCAGTGTTGGAGGATCCTTGTGATGGAGACTTGATTCCAACGATTATTGGTTATGTGAACTATAAGGATGGATCCACTCGTGTCTATAGGGATGAGGAATTGAAAGGTGCTAAGTATCCTGTTGGAACGCATAGGTTCGTTTGGCTCTATACTGACCACGCCGGCTTGCAAGATTCTTGCGTACAGTATTTGTCTGTGACAGACTCTGTATCTTTGGAGTTGACGGGTTGTGATGTTGATAAAGAAGTGACTGTGACATTGCCTAAGGGTGAGTGTGGTTTGGATCCGAAGGAACTTAAAAATCACATGACAATTCCTACCGCTTACGATTTGTGTGACGAGGAGGATGTCTTACCAAGGGTAGAGCGTCGCTTTGAGGGCAAGTTGGTCGTTGACGAAGAGGGTAACCCAATTGCCTGGGATTCTCAAGACTTCCCTCTTGGACGTACGGATATCCGTTGGATTTTCGTTGATAAGTTGGGTGTCATGAAAGACTCTTGCGAAAAGACGTTGATTGTCAAGACAGAGTTGTATGATTGTAGTGCCCTCATGCCTGTCGTTACAGTAGATTTGATGGAGAAGTACGAGGCTTCTGCTGAGGATGTGCGTGAGGCTGGTTTGAAGACTCCTGTCATTGATTATGACGAGTGTAATGCGGCAGAGTTATTCTTCTCTCGTACGGATTCTGCTGGTAACGTCGTGACAGACCAAGAGGCTGTTTATCCTATAGGAAAATACGATGTTGAGTGGAAGTTCAAATATGTCTTTGGTGATGAGAAGGTATGTAATGTACAAGTTATCATCAACGATATGGTACCACTTGTTATAGAGTGTCCTACGAAGGATGAGGATATGGTATTTGATTGCTATGGCACAATTCCTGCTCCTTACGCTTCTATAGAAGAGTTCTTGGCACACGGCGGAAAACTTTCCGAGCGTAAGAAGTATAAGGAAGGCTCGTTCGGATATCGTGAGTCTGAAAGTGGTGCTGCTCCTTGTGATTACCATTTGAATCGTACTTACTTCGTCTTGGATATCCGAGACCAAGAGGTGACTTGTACGCAAGAGTTCAAGATCCATGACGTGACGGCTCCTGTCTTTGTGACGAAGTTGGATACTTTGGTCTTCTCTTGTGATCAGGAGATCCCGTCAGCAGATACTATTGTGGTGAAGGCAGAGGATAACTGTAGTCCTGACAGCGCTCTTACATATAAGCTTGTCATCTCAGATAACCGTTCCACTAATGCGGATTCTTGCGGTTACAATACCTATACGATCTGGAGAGAGTGGTATGCAACCGACCTTTGTGGCAACGTAAGTGCACCATTGGTTCAAGTTGTTCAAATCGTGGATACATTGGCTCCGAAGTTCGTCTTGCCTGAGGATTGGCGAGATACGGTCATGGCTAACAATATCAAGAATTGTGAGGTGTCTGTGCCAATCTTAGCAGATATGTTGAGAGACCATATAGAGGATGCTTGTACGGATCCATCGAAGATCAAACTCTGGCAGGTTCCTGCTGCGGGTACGATAGTCGAGAAGATAACGACGGTTTATATCTATGCAGAGGACTTGTGCGGCAACCGTGATTCGTTGAGTGTGGTGGTTTATGTCGATCATGTCAAGAACATTGTTACCTTGAACGCAAATTCATTGGTGCTCTGTGGATCGGATACGGCTTCCATCAACTTGTGGTCGCAAGAGGTTCGTTTGGCTGTCGGTGAGGTTTCCATCGAGGATATGGGTCAGATAACCACTGTTCCAAGTATCTTCACGTATGATTGTTACCGTGGCTACATCTCTGAGGCTACGTTGGTTTATAGTAACAACCGACTCACCTATGCGAATCGGTTCTACAACCCAGACCCTGTGGTGTCTGACTCCATCTTCAAGTCGAAGGTTAATCTTCGCAAGAAGGAACAATCCGATACCTACTTCTTCGTGGCAATGGATACTTTGACGCAATGTATGGATACGGCATCGGCTTACTTGACCATCTTTGAACGTCCTCGTGTGGCTATGCTTTCCGATACGTTCTATCACTGCGAAAACGATACGTTGGATATGGATGAGCTCTATTTCGACCATCGAGTTTGTTTGGATGATATGGGCATGGAGGTGACTAAGACGGGTTGGACCATCGATGGTGTGGATTATGTGGCAGGTTCGCCAATTCCATTCAAGTCGAAGCCAAGCCAAATGTACTTCTTCGCAGAGAATGGTTGTGGTCGTACGACCAGCTATGACAGTTACTTCACGTATTGTTCACTCATGCCTGTGACGAAGGAGGATTCTCTTGCATTGGTAGGCTCCGAGGCAGACTTGGCGTTGTGGAGAAGGGATGAGTTGCATTCAAAGGATAGCATCGTCTTTATCGTGAACCAACGGTATCGTTCAGATAGCATCTTCCTCTATCCAACAACAGATTTGCCTTCTAATTCAATTTGGATTGGCGATGAGGTGACGATGAAGGCCAATTCTCCATATAGTCCATCCTTCTACAAGTGGATGAAGGTGACCGGTACTTATGATGGCGTTCATCCTGATGCCTTCGATAAGTATGGTGATAGATTGGATAGCTTGTCTAAAGAGGCAGAAGACCAATTGCTCTATTACGAAGGTTTGAATCCAAAGAACGAGTATAAGTTCGTTCCTCAAGATTCCTCTTTGCTCTATGTCTTGATTGGTGATGGCGTTTGTCCTGCCGCTCCTTCCAATGTCTTTGGATTGAATGTTTTGGATCGTTTGCCGACAGCCTTTACTCCTTTCAACAAGGATGGCTTGAACGACTACTTCTTGAAGGGACGCCAAGTTACCATCTTCGACCGTTACGGTCAACGAGTCTTCGAGGGTAATGATGGATGGGACGGAACTTCAGCGAGGGGCCCTGTTGATCCAGGCGTTTATTTCTACGATGTGCAATTGAACTCCCGCTCGTTCCAAGGTACGATTGAGGTAGTTTATATGAAATAGTTGAATTAATTGATTGGCGGGGTGCTGTTCGGCATCCCGCTTTTTTTGAATACTATGCGACCTTCTAAGAATAGGGTTTATTGTTTGGCTTCGAGGAAACTGAAACTTTCCTTCGAGACGAAGCAGAAGGCGGATAACTTTTTGAAGTTTAATGCCTCTGAAATCCTTTCGGAGAAAGGTAAAGCTCCGGTTCGTAGCTACTATTGTCAGTTGTGCTGCGCTTGGCATGTGACGAGTAATCCTTCAGAAACTTCCTCTTCTTCCTTGGATTCTAGGGATGGAAAATTGGTGGACTATTATCTCCATGATTCGGAGGTTGTCAGGACTGAGTTGAAACGCCTTTCGCTCCAAATCCGGGGACGTATGAACTTGATTGATGAAGCGATCGATAGGGATGACTTGCCTTTTGCCCAAAGACTTCTCCGCTTATCCATGAATGATCTGAATAGGATGAAACATTTGAATCCACGTTCTTTTTTGATTCTTAGGCCACAAAGACAGTTGGAAAAACGAAAATTGAAAATAGATAGGTGTGGCTGATTAGGTGTGAATGTGGTGGATGAAACAACTTATGGCTTGATATAAAAAAGGAGCGTTCCTGCAACAGGGCGCTCCTTTTTTACTGATCTTCTCTCAGTTATCTCTTTTGTACGGGTCTTATGCAATTTCCGTAGAATCTGTCGTAATCGTATTGATCGTAGCTCTCGCTGCTGAACCCTAGACCGATGGCGATGCTGTTGCTCCAAGTTCCGAGTGTAGATGTCCAGTAGATGCAGAAATCGTCTTGGTCGTCCACGTAGTTTTTGTTTCTTGTTCCTGCAGCTGGCAGGAATATGGATTTGTCTGTGAAGCCTTCTATCGTGCTTGTGATGACGTATCCGTTCACGCCTGTGCTATCGTAGTTGGGTGTCCAGGTCCATGTGCATTTCTCTTGCAACTCGTTGAACTCCTCTTTTGTCGGGGTTCTCCATTCCGCGCCCCATTTGGCGGTGGCTGCGTCGTCTTCAGGTTCCAGTACGCTTCTGTTGTCCACTTTCCCGTAGAAGTTCAAGGTGACGTATTTGTTTTGGTGGTAGTCCTCTCCCTCGTCGCAGAGCGAGTAGGTCTTCCAAGTGTAGTCTTTTTTCTCCTCCGTTTCGCCCCATGCGAAGTAGGAACCTTTCTCAGTCGGTTTGTTTGCACCCACGTTGCAGGTTGCCCATTTAACACTTAATCCCAAATCGACGGATTCTTTTGCGTTCTCTGTTGCCTCTTGAGCAAAAGCGGAACTGATGCCAAGGGTAAATATTGAGAATTGTAGGATTGCGTTTTTTTTCATTTCCTTTATATTGGTTTGCGTTAGAATAGGTTACAAAAATAGTTATAATATCTGATATGTGGTTCTGGATTCTTCTTTATTTTAAAAAAGGGAAGTCGATCGAATTGAGCGACTTCCCTTGCTTGTATTGAAGCTACTTGTCGTAGCCTTATTTCTGCCGTACGAATATGTTCACTTGCGTTCCGCAGAGGTTCCAATTACTACGTAGCTTGTTTTCCAAGAATCGTTTGTAAGGGTCCTTCACGTACTGAGGAAGGTTGGCATAGAAGATGAATGTCGGAATGCCAGTCTCCGGAGCCTGCATGACATATTTGATTTTGATATACTTGCCCTTAGTGGCAGGTGGTGGATAGTTCTCTATGAGTGGCAAGAAGTATTCGTTCAGTTTGCTGGTCGGAATCTTCTTGTTTTTGTTCTCATACACCTCCATTGCCGTCTCAATCACCTTGAATATCCTCTGTTTTGTCAGGGCAGATGTGAAGATGATTGGAAAGTCGCTGAACGGAGCCATGCGCTCACGGATGGCCTTCTCCATCGTGATGGTTGACTTCGAATCCTTGTCTGTGATCAAATCCCATTTGTTGACGCAGACAACAAGACCTTTCTTGTTTTTCTGGATGAGTTGGAATATGTTCAAGTCTTGGCTCTCGATGCCTCTTGTGGCGTCAATCATGAGGATGCAGACATCGGCGTCTTCGATGGAGCGGATGGAACGGATCACGGAGAAGTATTCCAAATCTTCCGTCACCTTGCTCTTTTTGCGGATGCCGGCCGTATCGACAAGATAGAAGTCGTAGCCGAATTTTGTGTAGCGGGTGTGGATACTGTCGCGGGTGGTTCCTGCGATGTCCGTCACGATGTAGCGGTCTTCTCCGATGAAGGCGTTGACGATGGATGATTTACCTGCGTTAGGCCTTCCGACCACAGCGAAACGTGGCAGGTTCTCGACCATCTCTTCCTCTTTCTTCTTAGGCAACTTCTCCAAGATGAAATCCAGCAGGTCGCCTGTTCCTGAACCGTTGATGGCCGAGATGCAGAAAGGATCTCCCAATCCGAGTTTGTAGAATTCGGGAGAGGAGTATTGCATTTCGTAGTTGTCCACCTTGTTGCAGATGACGATGACGGGTTTGTTGTTTTGACGGAGTAGCTTGGCCACTTGCATGTCCAAGTCGGTTACGCCGTTGTGCACATCGACGACGAAAAGGATGACGTCGCACTCGTCGATGGCGATTTGCACCTGTTTGCGGATCTCCTCTTCGAAGATGTCTTCCGAATTGACGACCCATCCGCCCGTATCGACGATGGAGAATTCGACACCGTTCCATAACACTTTTCCGTATTGGCGGTCTCTGGTCGTGCCGGCCTCATCGTTGACGATGGCTCTGCGGGTTTGGGTGAGTCGGTTGAACAACGTCGATTTGCCGACGTTAGGTCTTCCTACTATTGCTACAAGATTACTCATTTTGTTTCTTCTTTTAACTGGTTTTTTAATCAAGTTGGTAGCCGAATGCTTTCAACTTGCTCTCTTTATTACGCCAATCCTTTTCCACTTTGACAAAAAGTTCCAGGAAGACCTTCTTGTCGAAGAAGGTTTCGATGTCCTTTCTTGCCTCGGTTCCGACTTTTTTCAACATTCTTCCCTTCTGTCCGATGATGATTCCTTTTTGGGAATCCCTTTCGACGTAGATTACCGCATTGATACGGATGAGGTTGTCGTCCTCCTTGAACTGTTCCACGACCACTTCCACCGAGTAGGGAATCTCCTTGTCGTAGTTGGTCAATATCTTTTCCCGGATGATCTCAGTCACGAAGAAGCGGGCTGGTTTGTCCGTGAGGGCGTCCTTTTCGAAGAAAGGAGGAGAGTCGGGCAACAACTCCTTGATTCTCTTGAGCAAGTAGTCCAAGTTGAAGTTGTTGAGAGCCGAGAGGGGGATGATCTCTGCTTTAGGCAGGATTTTTTCCCATTTTGCGACCAATTCTTCCAATTTGTTTTGGTCGCAGAGGTCAATTTTGTTGATTACGACCAAGGTTTTGGCGTTGTTTTTCTGTACTTTTTCGATGAAACTGATGTTCTTTTCCCCGTTTTCAACCACATCCGTCACGTAGAGGATGATGTCGGCGTCGGACAATGCGCTGTTGGAGAAGTTTAGCATGGATTCCTGGAGTTTGTAGTTGGGCTTCAGGACGCCTGGGGTGTCTGAATACACAATCTGAAAATCCTCTCCGTTAACGATTCCCATTATACGGTGTCGGGTTGTCTGAGCCTTGGAGGTGATGACTGAGATTTTCTCACCAACGAGGGCATTCATCAATGTGGATTTTCCCACATTAGGATTTCCTACGATATTTACGAATCCGGATTTGTGCATGTCTCTGCCTTTTTTGTGTTGAAAATTAGTGTAGTAGGGTAGTCGGATGGACGGTCCATCGTGGTTTCTACCGAATCTACAGATTATTCGGCAAAGTTACTTCTTTTTGTTGATTTTTGGAAATCATTTAAAGCCCTTGTTGCGACAAATTATGGGGCGAATTTGTTTGTCGCGCAAAACACTTATATGCAGTCGCTATGTCCTTGTAATCTGTATCCGCTTCGGCTGTATGAAATGATTGATGGCGAATTGTGGTTGGAATTGGGAAATCCTTGTTATCATGGAAAATACCCTATGAGCAACTCAAAGGTAGAAGAAAAGAAGAAAGAAGGGCAGTCTTAATCCTTGTTATCATGGAAAATACCCTATGAGGCCATAAGAAAAGAGGCTAAGACAAGCTTTATGGACAGGTCTTAATCCTTGTTATCATGGAAAATACCCTATGAGTAGCGTCCGTCAAGATTGTCGAGTTCTACTTTAAGAAGGTCTTAATCCTTGTTATCATGGAAAATACCCTATGAGA
>JAGCWQ010000140.1 GCA_017961765.1 Paludibacteraceae bacterium
GCACTTGGTTGACAAGTTTAAGCAAGGAAGCCCGAAGAAAAGGGGCTTCTCCCACTCAAAAATTTCACGCTTTATACATCATTTCGTAGTACTTCTCGTATTCACCAGAAGTAATGTTGTCCATCCACTCCTGATTATCCAAATACCACTTAACCGTTTTTTCTATTCCCTCCTCAAATTGAAGGCTTGGTTCCCATCCCAATTCACGCTTCAACTTACGAGAATCAATGGCATACCGCAAATCATGGCCTGCACGATCTTTTACGTAAGTAATAAGATGGTCGCTCGTACCCTCTGGATTACCCAACAAACGATCCACAGTCTTGATGATGACCTTTATCAAATCAATGTTCTTCCACTCGTTGAAGCCGCCGATATTATACGTATCAGCCACCTTTCCCTTATGGAAAATCAAGTCGATAGCACGGGCATGGTCAACGACATACAACCAGTCACGAACGTTTTCTCCCTTTCCATAAACGGGAAGAGGTTTTCCATGACGGATGTTGTTGATAAACAACGGAATCAACTTCTCAGGGAACTGATATGGGCCATAATTGTTGGAACAATTCGTCACTATCGTCGGCATTCCATACGTATCATGGAAAGCCCTCACGAAATGGTCGCTTCCTGCCTTGCTGGCAGAATAGGGTGAGTGAGGATTGTATTTTGTTGTTTCAACGAAGAATGTTCCGTCGAAATCCAATGCACCATATACTTCATCCGTAGAGATATGATAGAACAATTTTCCTTCGTAATTGCCGTCCCATACTGACTTGGCTGCTTGCAGAAGAGACAACGTACCCAACACGTTCGTCTTTGCGAATGTGAATGGATCACGAATACTTCTGTCCACGTGGCTCTCTGCAGCCAAGTGGATGACACCATCCACCTCATACTGCTTGAACAATTCAAGCATACGGTCGAAATCACAGATATCCGCCTTCACAAAAATATAGTTAGGCTGGTTCTCTATATCTTTCAAGTTAGCCAAATTCCCTGCATACGTCAACTTATCCAAATTGATGATTCTATACTCGGGATACTTGTTAACGAACAACCGCACCACATGGGAGCCGATGAAGCCAGCTCCACCTGTAATCAATATGTTTCTCTTAAATTGCGACATATCTATTATGTTCTCTTAAAATTCTATTTTTCCACAGCAGAGCTTGAATAACCATAGTTACCGTAACCATAGCCATAGTGACCATAGTGGCCGTAGCCATAACCATAACGTCCGTAGCCATAACGCTTGCTCTCCTGGTCAACTGCATTGACAAGCAAGGATACATTAGGGAACTTCTCCTCTGCAGCCAATTGATTGATAATAGCAAGATACTGCTTATTGGTATAATCAGCACGGCTGACATACAATGTGATATCTGCCACACGACTCAATACCAAGGCATCAGTTACGAGGCCAACCGGAGCCGTATCGAAGACGATATACTCATACTCTTGACGAAGTTGAGCCATCAAAGTATCCATGGAATCCCTAGAAAGCAACTCCGCAGAATTAGGTGGAATTGGTCCTGCGAACAAGACATCCAAATTCTGGTTGTCAGGGACATGGGTAATCAACTTATGAATATCCTTCTCTCCACCAGACAAATAAGTGGAGAGGCCTTCCTCCTTCTGACGTTTGAAGATTTCACCAAGACGAGGATTACGCAAATCGGCACCGATTAGCAACGTCTTCTTTCCCAACATGGAGAAACTGATAGCCAAATTTGCCGAAACGAAGGTCTTTCCCTCTCCGAAAATAGAAGAAGTAATCAAAACGACCTTTCGCTTCTCGTCCATCATGAAGCGGACATTCGTACGCAAGAGACGGAACGCCTCCCGCTTGTCCTCCTCCTTCACCGATTTCAACTTCGTAAAGTCAGGCAACTCCGCCAAGACCGGCAAATCGGTCAACTTCATGCGTTCCAAATCCGCACTTGAAGAGAACGTGACATTAAACAAGTCACGCACATATAAGATGGCGATAGGAATTGCAAATCCCAAAATCAAAGCTACCAGATAAATCAAATTCCGCTTAGGAGAAATTGGGGCAGGATCAGCCAACGACTCATCGATAATCTTCGCCTTGTTCGTAGTTGCAGCCATAGCAAGCGCATTCTCTTCCCTCTTCTGCAAGAGAATCAAGAACAAAGAAGATTGGATTTGACGTTGACGGTCAATCTCCACATAACGACGCTCCTGAGTCGGAACATTACCGACTTGAGCCTTATACTTTTGAGCTTGCTTATCCAAATCCTTCTGCGTAATAAGGATACCATCCTCCAAATTTGCAATCAATGTTTTGATGTTTTCATGCAAAGCCTCAATCATCGCATTCTTACTCAAAACCACAGGGTTGCTTTCCGAAGTGGTTCTAAGCAAACGGTTCCTATCCAAAAGCAACTCGTTGTACTTGCCAATTTGCGACAACAAAGCTGCATCGGAAATACCGATATTCGTAGGGAGAACTTTATTCTCCTCGCTCATATACTCGCGCAAGAAACGAATCAAGTTCAACTGCGTCTCATTCTCAGCCTGCTTCCTCTCATATTCGGTTCCCTCCTTCATGAAGAGGTTCGCATTGGAAGAAATATCCGTCAAACCTTCACGTTTCTTATAGCTCTCGATTTCACGCTCAGAAATACCCAACTCCTTGCTGATAATCTTGATTCTCTCCTCGATAAAGACCGAAGTATTCATAGCCACCTTGTTCTTATCCTCGATGGCATTCAAGTTATAGAGTTCGACCAACTTATCCAAGAAATCGGCACCCCTCTTCGGATTAGTCTCACTGATGCTCAACTTAAGCACAGCAGAAAACTTGCTGGCAGGAGAGACATTCAAACGGCCCAAGAAGGAACGAGCCATAGATATCGGATTGTTCACAGAAACATTCAGTTTCTTAAACTCGCCAAGAGAATGTCCTTCGCGGATATTCACGACAAGCTTACCTTGATCGGTTGTGAGAACATAAGGGAAAGTATCAACCTTCACCTCCATCAACTCCTCTCCACGATAAATCATCTTCATGTTGAAGGAGAGCGAATCCTCTGAAGTCAATTCAAACAGATACGGAGACACCAACTCGTCGGCTCTGAACTGCGATTGGTCAAAAACGACAGCAGACTGATCGTAAATATCACGCTTAGTCATCATGTTTTCCATAATGTAAGTGATATTGCCATCGATAGCTTTAACAACATCACGAATTAACGACTTGGAAGTCAACACCTCCATCTCATTCTCCGTCAAGCTGTTACCCATCAAATCGACACCCTTCATCAAAGTTAACTCAGAAGCAACCGTACCACCCTTCGACTCATCCTTAATCATGATGGAGGAAGCCACACGATATACGGGCATCACCGTCTTCAAATAAAGGAATGCTCCCAAAAGACATACGACAACGGAAACGACAAACCATTTCCAATATACGATATATTTAAGCAACAACTCCTTGATATCTATCTCATCGTTGCTATTGACCACCTGCTTATTCTGCTTTGAAATACCAGCCATACTATCTACCTAAATTTAATATCACCGTCTTGTTATCGTCACTATCAAACTCGTCAAAGATATGAGAATAGATGTCGCCGTCAACCACGAAGATGTAGTTGTACTATGGGCACTGTTCTTGGCCTTTGCCTTGTTCGGCTCAACATAAAGAACATCGTTCTGCTGCAAATAGAAATAAGGAGAGGAAACCAGATTCCTATCCGTCAAGTCCAAGACAACTATCGTCTTGCCTCCATTATCCTCCTCACGAACCAATTTCACATTTTCACGACGTCCATAAATAGTCATATCGCCAGCCATAGCCAACGCCTCATAGATATTGATCTTCTCATTGGCGACCGTAAAAGTACTTGGCTTAGCAACCTCACCCAAAACCGTGATTTTATAATTCACCATTCGGACGTTAACCAAAGGCTCCTCCTTTATGTAAGCGCTCAACTTTTCCTTAAGCATAGTCTCGACTTCCCGCTTAGTCATTCCGCCGACCTTTATTCTTCCCAGAACAGGGAAATCGATTAAACCATCGTTATCCACCAAGTAAGATTGCAACGTAGGAGTTGAATGGACAGACAAATCAGAATTAGCAACACGTGGCATCACCAAATTGAAAGGAACAGCCACATCCTTATCGAACGTACTAATCGTAATCGTCAGCAAATCCTTTGGTTTTATGCGGGCATCATACAACATATGAGATGTCGTATCCTGAAAATTCTCCGCATCCTGCAAATACGCAATCTTCTTCGTCGAAGCACACGATGAAAGCAGGATCGAACAGAACAAAAGCAAAAGAAAATTTCTACTATTCATTTTATTTTAAACTATATAAAAAAGCGACCACCTACTCAAGCAGCCACATGACTACTCTTTTTCCCAACCAATAGCCTGAGACAAAAGAACCTTTCCGTTTCTAAGGCCTATGCGGAGAGCCAAAGACTCACGATCGATGAAACCACATACGCAAGTGGACAAATTGTTAGAAGCACAATACAAATATACGTTTTCACTAACAAAACCTACATCCGTAGCGGAATAGAAAGTCTTCGCCTCCTGATCATATTCAGACATCTTCTCGAAATCAGCAGCAAAGACCAAAGCCACAGGCGCATCCTTAAAGAAGGTATTCTTGCCTGCCTCACGTCTATGGTCACCACCCTTTATCAAGAACAAATAATTACGTAACGCGTCATACTTATAAATACCAGACCTCAAGAAAACATAAATATCAATCTCTTGGCAGTTACGAGCCGATGGTGCAGTACGCATATTGGACTCAGCACGGTTAACACCGTTAGCCACCCACAAAAGATCTGAAATCTGTTGGTCAGAAAGAGGTTGATTAGAGAAGTTTCTGTTCGTGGCACGAGCAGCGAAAGCCTCCTGAATAGGCATTCCCCCAACAACCTTCGGATAAGGCAAGTCGAAGCTATCCTTTGTCACAGTTTCCAAGATATAGGAAGTTTGCCTCTTATCCACGTCCGTGGCAACCGTTTTAGCAGACTCCAAAGCTTCCGACTTTTGCTTATTACTCCATACTAGAAACCCTACTGCAACTAGTAGAGCCGCACACAATAATTGATATACAATTTTTCCCTTGTCCATAATACTATCTATATAACGTTATACTAATTTTTTTTCTTTGTTTTATATATGACATAAGCTATCACTGCTCCTCCCAAAAGGAAGAATATCAAGGAGATGACATGGCTATACTCCTTTACCTTCACCAACAACTCCTCTTGCGGAATGAAAGAATGCAAATAGTACCCAATTGCCGCCAACACGGAATTCCAAAGCCCTGCCCCTATTGCCGTATAAAGCAGGAACATGAAAAAATTCATCTTGAAAAGCCCCGCCGGAATCGAAATCAACTGACGAACTGCAGGCATCAACCTACCCACCATCGTGGAAAGCGCGCCATGCTCCTCAAAATAACGCTCCGCCACCTCCACTTTGTCTTGGCTCAGAAGGCACATGCGGCCGAAACGACTATTCACAATATAATATATAAACGGACGACCTAAAAAGTAGGCCAAACCATAATTTATTATCGCACCTACCGTAGCTCCCAGCGTCGCTGCCAAAACCACCAGAAAAACGTTCAACTCTCCGGCAGCAGCCTTATAGGCAGCAGGGGGAACAACCACCTCGGATGGGAAGGGAATGAAAGAACTCTCGATCATCATAAAAAACGAAACCGTCCAATAATTGAGGTTCTCCAAGCAAAATTCCACCAATGATTCCAATGAAATACTCCTTTCCTTTTCATTTCACCCCACACCCATCTTAAAAGGCTATGGGAAAATACATTAAAAAGTAAACCACCAACACGTCCCCGCACCAGCCGTTCTCCGTTCCCCAAAAAGGACAAGAAAGAGACAGACCTTTTGCAAGACATATTGACACATATCGCCACAAAGATAGAGAAAAAATATTTCTTTCCGAAATTTATACCCTGCGAATTTATCGTTCGAATGGCAAAAAAACAACGCATCCGAAGCCGTTCCAAAGGCAAAGTTGCATTTTTGTCCAACTCCGCCCATCAATATTCACACCATCAATAGAATGCAACGACTTTTTTATTACTTTTGTAGGGTTTATCCAAAGTGAGAAGGCAGAAAATCCTTTCGCTTTAGAAACCAAGGAGTTTTAGAAACAAACAAAAAGACAATGAAATATTACAGTACCAACGGGAAGGCAGAAAAAGCCACTTTGCAAGAAGCCGTAGTGAAAGGCTTGGCATCCGACAAGGGCCTTTTCATGCCAGAAGTCATCAAACAACTTCCCAACTCTTTCTTCGAGAAGATGAAAGACATGACGTTCCAAGAGATTGCTTACACGGTGGCCGACGCATTCTTCGGTGAAGATGTAGATGCCGAATCTCTTAAGCAAATCGTCTATGACACTCTAAGTTTCGACGTGCCACTCGTCCATGTCAACGACAACATCTACAGCTTGGAACTTTACCACGGTCCAACTTTGGCATTTAAGGACGTCGGCGCACGCTTCATGTCAAGACTACTCGGATACTTCATCGCTAAGGAGAAAAAGGAAGAGGTAAACGTTTTGGTAGCCACCTCCGGGGATACTGGATCTGCCGTTGCGAATGGTTTCTTGGGTGTCAAAGGCATCCGCATATTCGTGCTCTATCCGAAAGGGAAAGTGAGCCCAATCCAAGAGTGCCAATTCACTACGCTCGGTCAAAACATCACGGCATTGGAAATCGACGGCGTGTTCGACGACTGCCAAGCGTTAGTTAAGTCCGCTTTCATGGACGAGGACTTGAACAAGCACATGAAACTGACATCCGCCAACTCCATCAACGTGGCACGTTTCCTTCCTCAGGCATTCTACTACTTCTATGCTGTGGCTCAACTCCACAAGTTGGGAAAGAAGGACAACATCGTCATCTGCGTTCCATCAGGAAACTTCGGAAACATTACAGCCGGGCTCTTCGGCAAAAGAATGGGAATGCCTGTCAGCCGCTTCATCGCCGCTAACAACAAAAACGACATTTTCTATCAATATCTTCAAACAGGCGTATATTCTCCTAAGCCATCCATCCAAACTATCGCCAATGCGATGGACGTAGGCGACCCAAGCAACTTTGCACGCATCCTTGCCCTCTACAACAAATCTCACAAGGAGATTTCAGCAGAGATTTCTGGCTGCACCTATACCGACGAACAAATCAAGGAGACGCTTAACGACTGCTACAAAAAGCACAAATACTTGCTAGACCCTCACGGAGCTGTGGGATACAGAGCTTTATGCGAGCATCTGAAGGCAAACGAGGTTGGCGTATTTTTGGAGACTGCCCACCCTGCCAAATTCAAAGATACAGTCGAGGGCATCATCGGCGAACCAGTCAGCATTCCGCAGAAACTGCAAGAGTTCATGAAGGGAGAAAAGAAGAGCATCGGCTTGTCTAAGAACTTTGCCGATTTCAAAGCATATCTGATGACAAAATAACGAACTAAGTTCAGATTCATGGGTAGGAGGAGAGCGAGAGTTTTCCTCCTACTTTTTTGTTTTGCGCGACACCAAATACTAAACTTGCACCAATTCCCCAGTTCCAAAGCAAGGATGCGAGTTTTTCGATCTACTATTCATTAAGATTTCGGGAAATTCGTCACAAACATCACATTTGCACAGAAATTCAGTCAGTTAGCAAACATACACTTCCAAAGGAACCCAATGTGCCTTTTGCAACTCATATAAAACCAACTGTAAATCAGGCACTAAAAAAGGCTGAACCCGTTCTGGATTCAGCCTTTTGGACTATTTAGGAAAAGGTTAGTACTTTTTTTCGTCTTCCTTGACTTCCGACACTAAGCGGACAGAGAAACCATTAAGACGTGCATCGCTCCGAACTGTCTTGGTGGTTGCGAAGAAATACAAATCATCGGCGCCATAGCTACCGCTGATAGAAGAAGACCAATAAAAGCCTCTCTCTCCAACATAACCGACACCAGAGCCATTACGGTTGCCTGCACATGGCAAAAAGACAACTCCAGCCGCCTCCATCTTATACCAATCAGCCAAGGAGAAAGTCTCCCCCTCCTCCACCAAAACCTCCGAATCGGAATAGAAGGTGATGACATTGAAATCATCAGGAAGAATCAAGAGTCCATTCACCTCATTGACAGAGGTATAGAAATTCGTACTATGCTCCAGCAGATAGTTCCATTCCTCACTACTCAAAGCACGCCAAAGACCAGACTTGTTCCCACCATTGGAGATCTTATTAAATTGCCCCCAATCATAGAACGACTCGGAAATATCATCTCCGTAATAATCGTAATAATTAGTACTGGTCATATAAGGGGACTTCCCCTTATAGCCACTAGTTCCATAACCGAACAAATCAATCCACCCTGCGTACGAATCCGAGATTTCCTTGTTCTCCTCCCCTATCACTTCATACTGATTTCCCGCAAACTGCCACGTTGAGGTAGCTGCTTGATATTGAAGGTTTCCCATGGAAAACTGAACTTGTTTGGAGGAAGAAACAGAAAACTTTCCCGGAAGTTTACCATTATTCTTATTCACCCTAGCACCATCACCCTCTTCCTCATCTTTGTTACAACTAGACAAAACGAACATTGCCAACAAAGGCAAAATAAATAACAAATACTTTTTCATTAACTATACAAATTACAAATCTATTCTGTTTTTATCTCGCATAAGGCATACCATAGCCTTTTTTTCAATTATTACTCTTCTCTAATCCTGCCAGATACTCTTCATGCAGATGGTAATACTTCCTCACAAAAAGCACATACGCAAGGGAAATCGACAAAAATGTTCCAACCAAATAAAGCCAATGAGCCTCAACCGTATCGGGGCAAAGGAAGATGAATCCCCAACTTACAACCATTTGCAAAAGAGCGTAAAAACTGGCCACCTTGACATGACCAATCCTCAACTCGTTCGCCATCAACTGATAGGCATGCTTGCGATGGGCCTCACCCAAATTTTCATGCAACAAGATGCGATGGCAAATCGTCAAAACGCCATCCACCCCATAGACCAACAAAAAAATCAGATAGGTGACATTCCCCGTCTTCAAAATCAAATTGCCAATTAAGAACAGCAAGATATAGGCTATCCCAATGCTTCCCACATCGCCGGCGAAACACTTTGCCTTTCCTTTCGCCCGGAAATTAAAGAGACAAAAAATGATGTCAGATAGTGCCACCACGATAATGAGCGTCGGATCCACAAAATTCAACTCCCGATTCAAGAAATAGAGTGGCATCAAAGTAGCCATGGCATAAGCACCTGTCATGCCGTTCACTCCATCCATGAAATTAATCACGTTGGAAGCCCCAACACAAACCACAAGGGAGGCCAAAACCATCCACCATAGGTCCCAATGTAGAATATCCAACTGGTAAAACAGCATCACCATAGCGACAAATTGGACTACCAAACGTTTGCTATCCGGCAAGGATCGGATATCATCAATGAAACTGACTCCTGAAATCAAGGTAACAGCCAACAAGAACCAAGGATAAGGAAATCCGAAAAACAAACTCCAAACCCACAAGCCGAATAAGAAAACTATGCCTCCGCCCCGAAGCACAATAGTACTATGCGACGATCGCTCATTGGGCTTGTCTATGATATTATACCTATCAGCCACCTTAAAATACCCCAACTCCAAAAATTGAAGAATCACGAAAATGATTCCATAAACCAAATACGAGTTCATAACTGACTTATTTCATTTCCATCTATAAATCAAGAGTTTGCTACCTCTTCCAAATATCGCTCGATTACAATTTTCCTATCGAATTCACGCTCCACCTTCTCTCGTCCACGAATTCCCATGGCAGACTTTTCTTCCATCGGCAACTGAATGAACCGATCCATCTGACGAGCCAAATCCTCCGCATCGCCCGTATGGAACAAGTAGCCGTTTTTCCCTTCTTCTATCACATCCATTGTTCCGTTTATCATAGAACCGATGCACGCCCTTCCTGTCGCAGCCGATTCCAACAAAACATTTGGTACACCTTCGCCCCCATGGGATGGAAGAACCGTACAATGGCACTTCTCTATCCATTGGTCTATATCTTTTCGGAAACCGATATACTCGACCACGCCTGCCTTTTGCGACTCCTCCACCATCTTCATACATTCAGGTTGCTCGTTCCAACCCGCCACATAAAATTTGGTGTTGGGATATTTCCCCTTAATCAGTTCTGCCGCCTTCAAATATTGCTCAATGCCTTTGACCTTCATCACGCGGCCAATAAACAAGAAACGGACTTCCTCATCGGTAGGCATGGGCTTGAACTCATGCTGTTCCAAATTGCAACCAGAGCCCGGCAACATCGCATAATTGTCCTTCACCAATCCCTCCTTGATAAAGAAATCCCGATCGCCACGATTTTGGAAAAAGACCTTATGGCACTTCTTGACGCTGGACTTGTACAGCATCTCACAAATCGTACTCATCAAGTTTTTCTTGAGGAAGGTCGCCCCAGTACCCGTGATATTGCACTCCTGCTTATACTTTCCATTTGTTGCCAAAGTGCCATAGATATTGGGCTTTATCGTATAGGAAAATACAATATCGGGATTTACCTGCGGTATCATCTTCTTATAGAATCGAATCAAACGCAAATCCTTCAATGGGTTTACCCCTCGCCGATCAATATCCGTAAGGATAATCTTACAACCCAAATCCTCAAAATATTGGTTGTCCTTGTCTTCCGGCAATGAAAGATAGACCTCGTGTCCCTGCCGAACCATCTCAGCGATCAACTCTTTCCGAAAAGCATACAAGGTAATGAAATGGTTTGCTAAAAAAAGAACTCTTTTCTTTTGCATCTCAACTATATCAACAATCAATTTTCAATAAATTAATAGGCTTGCAAGGATTCCCCACGGCCACACAATTATCGGGGAGATCCTTCACGACGACAGAGCCAGCACCAATCGTCACATTGTTTCCAATGGTCACACCGCCCAAAATCGTCACGTTTGCGCCCAAGGTCACATTGTCGCCTATCATCGGCCGATTCTCATTATCTCCGTCCCTCTTATTGCCAATAGTGGTGAGATGACGGCACGAAAAATTCTTTCCAATAGAACGGGCATTTATTTCCGTAACAAAAGGATGGGCGAAATAGGCTCCCTCTCCTATCTCCGTCGTCTTGGAGATGGTAAAATAGCGGTCACCTGGACGCCACCACCCCAACAATAACTCCCCGACCGGACCAATCCGATGGTAGAACAATGTACGGAAACACCTATCATTGTGGAGGTAATAGAGAAACATAAATCCCTTAGACAATTTCAATTCCGACTTGTCCCGCCTCCGTTCCAAATCCGCATTCAAGATTTTCCGAAGGGATTTCCTTACCCCATATAAAAAAAGGTGGGGAATATAAAGCCAGAATAAAAGGAGGGCTTTCGTCAAATTAACACAATCCCTTATGGCTCTTTTGTCCATCGCAATTCAATAATTTAGTCAATTCTTCTTTGTAATTCCTATAGTCGAAACTATCTACCTTACGGCACGCCTCCTTCATGGAGAGAATCTCCGTCTTGGGCAGTTGGGCAATCCGATCGAAGACTTGGGGCAACGACGCAAGATCAGGCACCACGATGCCATTAACGCCATCCTTCAGATAGTCGCCGATGTTGCTAGTAAGATTGGCCACCAAAGGGGTGCAGCAGGCAAAAGACTCGACCAACTTAGTAGGGAAGCCCGCATTGTTTTTCAAATTGCTCTCCCTTACCAGAATTTGGAAATCGGATTCTTGGACAATCCTCACTGCTTCCAAATGAGGTAGCCGCCCTTTAAATTCCACATCCACATCTTCCGGCACCACCTTTCCATAACCTCCCTCATATTCTGCCTTGGTCATTCCGATGACAGTCAAGGCGATTCCTCTTTTCCCCTTCAATGCGCCAAGCACGAAATCCAACCTATCTTTGTTTCCAAAGCCTGCCGTTCCTGCATAGACCAAACGTATTGGGTCGCCAGCCGTCAAGGTCCGCTCCCGATTCCACTTCGCATCGGAAAGGTTGACCAAAGGAGGAACCATCACACAGAAAGTTGATTTCTTGTAATAGTCGTACAAATAACGGCTGATGGTAATCAGTCCATCCATCCTAGGAACAGCACAATGCATACGGACAAAGATGTCCAGTTTTCGTATGATTTCACGGAACGACCATCCTATCGAACTCTCCCACTCTGTCAGGTCGTGAAACACTTTGATTCCTTTTTTATGGCAAGCCCACAAGATTTTAAGGGAGGCTATCGAAGGGAAATTATAGAGAATTACGCAATCGACATTCCCATTCAGAATCTCTTTCATGTCCATGAATGTAACAATCTGTCTCACCCACTCCTTCACATTCGTAGGATATGTAACTGGATTACTTTTGAATCCATCCACCTCTTTCGGAGCATTTGCCAAATCTTTCGAGACACCTATGAATGAAACCTCACAACCTATCTCACGCAAAATCTTCGCATTGGCCATCACGCGCTGCGCGGCGGCATTCTTGTCAGGCAGTTCAAAACCACCTATATACAAAACTGATTTCATCTCTACTCCATATATTGTTTCCGCACCTGTTCAAGATGCCTTTTGTCTGTAATTCCGAGAAAGTCCAATTGCTTGACAAACAGCTTAACAGAAGGGACTATCACATACGTTTTATACTCCTTCCAAGAGAAAGAAGGCTGAAAATCCTTCCACTTTGTTTGCTTCAAATAGTAGTAATATTCAGACACATACGGATTTTTACATCCATAATGCCATGGCTTCGGCTTCGACACGAAATGGACAATCACGGGTTCAAAGCCAGATTGTTTCTTCTCCTCCACATAATGGCATTTCGTTGGAAAATCAGAAGGCTTCAAACGGTCACTCAGAAACAAGGACAAATAATTCCATCGGCAATCCAAGGCCTTTGTTTGGTCATGGAACAAAGCATTTAAGACATCTTGGTCGTGCGATATGATACGCTTCTGGTTGGCATGGATATAATCTATGGCAAGCTGTTGGAAATTGACCTTACGCAGATAGTCCAAGTTCATCAACAGGCAACCCGCATTGAAATAGCCGTCCTCTCGAGGTATCCGCAAGCGATTCCAGCAGTCGTTATGGTCACTCCACTCAAAGAATTGATATACAGCCCCCAATGCGTAGTTGGAAACATCACTATTCCACAACTCGTCAAGGCTACCCCTAATCACCATATCGCAATCCAAGTAAATCACTTTGTTCACCTCCGCTGGCAACAACGAAGTGATAAACAATCGGTAATAGGTTGCCAAACTAATATGGTTGGATGCCAAGGATGACATGGGGAAATAGTGCACTATATCCGAAGGGACGACATGGATTGTCAATTGGCTATCCGTTGAATCGACAAGTCCCGACATATAATCGCTATTTTCTTGGCTCAATCCTTCCGTCAGGATATGGAAATGGACAGCCTTATTATGTTGCAGGATGGACAAAATGGCCACCGTACAGTGTTGTACGAAATTGTCGTCTGTGGCTAAAACAATGTGCATACTGACCTTTATTATGATCTATATTTCAAAACATTAGCGGGACATCCTCCTACGATAGCATAGGCAGGGACATTCTTCGTCACGACGGCTCCGGCCGCCACGACAGCTCCTTTGTGTATCGTTACGTCAGGAAGAATGACCGCATTGGCACCAATCCAGACATCGTCCTCAATCACGACTTTCGCCTTTTGGCTGACCCACGGCTGGACAACTATCAGTTTTTCCTTGAGCGCCTGATGATTACTAGTAACAATCGTAATACCCTGAGAGATCAAACAATTATCACCGATTTCAATCACACCGTCTGCCGCACGCAGATTGTTGTTCTCCCCGATATAGGTATTCCGTCCCACCCGAATGGCAGAAGGAATCGAATGAGAGACGATGGCAACCACCGTATTCTTCATGATTCGGCTCTGAGCTCCTATGGAAAACGACGAAACGGAATCGACAGAAACCAACGAAGTCGCTATGTACGAATCCCTATATTTCAACCTGATTCTCAACAGCTTCAAATAGGACTTTATAGGCCCGAGATAATATCGATAAAAAAACTTAAGCATAAAAAAAGCTCTTAATTCTGAACTCTTAAACTTCCGGCAGTCAAGACGGCCACAAGCACATAAGTGAACTCATAAGGGAGCAACGACAAGGTTCCTCCATAAATCATCAGGATGAACAACGGCAAGCCCTCCAAACTGAAGAGACTTTTCGCCAAGCGGCCGACCATAGCCCGCATAGAGCAAACGACAGCAACCAACAAGGCGGAGAAAATGATTCCGAACTGCGTGAACACATCGGCGTAAGTATTATGGGTCGCCGTCAACATATAACCGAGATTGGGAAGATATGCCAAATTGTTAAAGCCGATTCCCGACAATAACGTAGGTATCTTGCCCACCATCACATCTATCACCACCTTGGTCCGATCCAAACGACCATTGGCCATACCACCCTCCGAATTCACCCGGACGGAGACCACGTTGTCAACCATGTCAAAGAAAAGAGGGATAAGGAAAATACCCACCACAACCAAAGCGCCCACGGCCCAAACTGACTTACGAAGAACCGACACGGCATAAATCGCAAAAAGCAAAACAAGGACAATCAAGAACGTCCTCGACATGGTGAGAGAGCCGAAATAAAGCAAAGTCCCCGCTACGGCATAACCCAACAACTTCTCCAATCGGGAGCTGCAATCAAAGCCTATGCAGGTAGCCATGCCGATAAGACAAAACATACCCAAGAAATTCGGGTCGGTCCACAATCCTTTATATCTATCGTACGACAAATCGGAATCGAACGTTCCCGTGTCCGGATTGTCATAATATAAGCCTGTGACACAAGAGACCAAGATTCCAAAAGTCAAGGAGAGCATTACATCCTCCTTGCTAATCACATCACTTTTCATGAGATTAAAAAAGCCGATGAAAAGCAAGATATCCAACACCAACTTTATGACGTTGGAAAGTTCCTGATAGCAAAACAACAAAGGATATAACTGAGGAATCAAAGCACAAGCGATAAAGAGTCGTCCGTTCCTTGAAACGATAAAGAAGCCCTCCCGAAAAATCTTTACCATAAGCACCAACTCAATCATGCTGACAGCATGAAAGTTGACGCCGAACATAGGGAAAGCCGTCACCGAAACAAACGGCAGGAAAAAAGCCATTTGCAGCACACAAGTCCGCAAAGAAGAGACGAGCGAGCACAAGACAGCTATCAGACAGAGATATTGATTCGTCGAAGACCCGAACTCATTAAAAGGGAGATAGCCTACCGACAAGACAAACAAGATCGACAAGCCAATATCTTTTCTACTCATTCGAAGCGTTCCAATAATGACGTTTAAAGGGTTCAATCCTTTGCTCTTCTCAGCCTTGACAACAGCAGCTTTCCTATCATTTGCTTCTCACTGTCATTCAAGACAACAACATAAATAAGGAGAAGCGAAGAGAGGGCTGAGACCATACAAGTCAGCAACAATCTGAGGAGGGATGCATCCATCATACGTGTCACAACCATCGGCAACAAAGGTGCCAGGAGAGAGAAACAGAAACAAGGCAACACGATTTGCTTCAGATACTCCCGATAGCTATAGGAATAATGCCTACGCAACAACACCATACTCACCGGTTGATTGAGAACCGTCATCAAGAGACTCACCACGAACACGGAAACGGGATCCATCCCCATTTTCAAAGCGAGCCAAGAGAGAGGCAATATAGAGGTGATTATCAAGCTTCTGATAATCTGATACCATTTCAGTTCCCCAACCGCCTGCATAACCTGCGACAAGGGGGTATTCAAACTGCTGACCACCATGTTGGCAAGAACCAATATCGTGAAAGGCACCGTATATTCAGGAATGTTGTCACCCAACCAAAGTCGGAGAACCATATCCAACTCCACCACGATAGGCACCGACAGCATATAGAGAAAGACATACGAAATCTTAGACATGCTAAACATAAGCACCGTTGTCCGTTCCAATTCACCTTTCGCATAGGATTCGACCAATTGGGGACGGAACGCCATCACTATGTTGGAAGAGAAGCCCTGGATGGCTGACATAATCTGGTTGGAGACACCCCTCGCAGCATTGACGGTCGGCCCGAAAAAGGCATTGATCAAGACGTTCAGACCTTGTCCCTTTATCGTATAGGAGAACATATCCAAGAGATTCCAGCCGGAAAAAGTCAACAGTCGCCGCAAAAGGATGCTCGAGCGTTCCTTGACGAAACACAAATCCAAGAATCGTCGTTTGCAATAAAGATAATAGAGGAGGAAACCTACCACACTCACAACAAAAGACAAAACTCCATACGAGATCAATCTGTCGAAAGGGAGATAAGGCAGGCTCAAGACTATCACCAACCGAAGCACAACATCAACGACTGAGACCAACGCGTAATAATCCATTCTTTCGTTCGATAGGATGGCGGCACTGAAAGGACCTTGCATCACCACCAAGACCAACGAAAAAACAGAGAACTGGAAGACACAATTGGCAGCGAAAATCCGGTCAGACGGCATCACCATTACATGGTTGATATACCACCACCCCACCGATTCAAGAAGAAGCAGGGTCGCTACCGCAATGATGCCTTGCGCCAGCAAGGCGGCACTATAGACATCCGACTGCGACAAATCACCATCCTCTCCTTTGACATAGTTGTAAAAGCGCTGGATGCTTATCGACATGGAGTTGTTGAGGAAAGAGAACATCAAGACGAAACCTGCAACGACATTATAAATGCCGTAATCCTCTATGCCAAGGTTCCTCAATACGACACGGGTCGTATAGATGGAAACCAGCAAGACGAAAAGCAATCGCACGTAAAGGAACGCAGTGTTCTTGGCAATTCTCTTGTTTCCTAAACTATCTGACACTTGTGGAAATTATGAATTACAAACTTTACTTCAATATGTTTTCCGCCGAAAGAGGTTCGTACGGGCCATCTTTGCACTCCAGCATGATTGTACCTGATTCCAAGCACTGCGTAGTATGCCATTGCCCCATGGGGATGGAATAACCACAGACGGAAGAGTTGGCCTCCACCACGTAGGAATCAATCACATTGGCACTGTCGTCATAGATGAGTTCCCTCACCTTACCCCGAAGCAGCACCACTGTTTCGGTCGATTTGTTATGACGATGGATAGGGATTACCGTGTTGGGTTCCAAGGCGTTTAAAATTCGCTGACTCTGATCTTGAGGAGTCGTTCTCAAATCGAAGGATTGCCTCAGCCGTGGATTGACTTTGGCTTGCGAGGTTAGTTCATTCAACAAATTAACATCTATCTTCATTAGGCAATTTTGAATTAAGAATTTTTAATTTCAAGGATATTTATAGTTCTAAGTATGATAATATTTATGGTTCTTAAAATGTGTAGCAAACAGGTTGATACGATTCGCAATGGAAGTATCAACCTGTCAGGATATCAATATTTCCGCCAGACCATCCTATTCACGATGCCGACATAGCTTTGGATGATTTTCACCACCTTTGTGGAGACATTCTCATCCACATAGTCAGGAACAGGGATGCCATGCTGTCCATCACGGCAAAGTTGGACGGCCGTATCCACCGCTTGCAGAAGCGACTTCGTATCAATGCCCGCAATAATGAAATCGCCCTTGTCGATAGCCTCTGGACGCTCGGTGGAGGTTCGGATGCAGACCGCAGGGAACGGATGTCCGACACTAGTAAAGAAGGAAGATTCCTCCGGAAGGGTTCCACTATCGCTCACCACCGCATAGGCGTTCATCTGCAAGCAGTTATAATCATGGAAGCCCAAAGGCTCTTGTTGATTCACCCTCGGATCCAAGACAAAGCCAGAAGCCGCCAAACGGTTTCGTGAACGAGGATGGCAACTATATAGAATCGGCATGTCATACTTCTCCGCCATGGCATTGATCGCCGTAAACAAGGAGAGGAAGTTCTTCTCCGTATCGATATTCTCCTCGCGGTGGGCACTCAACAAGATATATTTGCCTTTTTCTAGGCCGAGACGCTGGTGAACGTCACTGGATTCAATCTCTGCAAGATTGGCATGAAGCACCTCCGCCATCGGCGAACCGGTAACATAGGTACGCTCTTTAGGCAAGCCACAGTCGGCCAGATAACGACGGGCATGTTCGGAATAGGCCATGTTGACATCGGAGATGATATCAACGATGCGGCGGTTGGTCTCCTCTGGAAGACACTCGTCCTTACAACGGTTGCCTGCCTCCATGTGGAATATCGGGATGTGAAGACGCTTTGCCCCGATGACGCTCAAGCAGGAGTTGGTATCTCCGAGGACAAGCACAGCATCTGGTTTCGTAGCGACAAAGAGTTTATAGGAACAGTTGATGATGTTTCCGCAAGTAGCGCCCAAGTCGTCACCCACTGCATCCATATAGACCTCCGGTTCCTTCAGTTTGAGGTCACGGAAAAATATGCCGTTCAAGTTATAGTCGTAGTTTTGCCCCGTATGCGCCAAGATAACATCGAAATAGTCACGGCACTTACTGATGACAGCCGCCAAGCGGATAATCTCAGGACGCGTACCCACGATGATAATCAACTTGAGTTTACCGTTCTCCTGCCACTTTATATCTGAATAATCAAACTTTGGTTGCTTCATAACTTATATCTGTTTTACGGAAATCTATTTTTCGACAGGATCAAAGAAGGTGTCCGGCCGATTAGGATCAAAGACTTCATTGCAGTACATCACCGTCACCAAATCCTGCGTGTCAGAGAGGTTGATGATGTTGTGCGTATAACCTGGGAGCATGATGACAGACTGGATTTTATCGCCACTCACTTCGTAGTTCAAGACCTCCGCATTAGGGTCGTCCTCCTTCCGAAGTTGGATAAGTCCATGCCCCGAAACCACGATGAACTGCTCCCATTTGGTATGGTGCCAATGCTGACCTTTCGTAATGCCCGGCTTGGAGATGTTGATGCTCACCTGCCCACACTTCAGCGTATGGACCAATTCCGTAAAGCTGCCTCGTGCATCGACGTTCATCTTCAAATCGAAAATGGCCTTCTCCTTCGGGAGATAGGACAAATAGGTGCTATAGAGCCGCTTGGCAAACGAGTCTGACGGAATCTCCGGAATCATCAAGGTCTTGGGCATTTCGGCAAATTGGTATAGCAAATCAACTATATCGCCCAACTTAACATGATGCGTAATCGGAGCGGCGCAATAACGGCCATCCTCTTTCAGAACCGTCTCCACCCCGTCAAATTCGCAGTGGTGCTCCTTTCCCTTCAGTGCACAGATCATCTCCTCCACCAAATCGTCGATATAGAGCAGTTCCATCTCCACATTCGGGTCGTTGACTTGGATGGGAAGGTCGTTGGCGATATTGTGACAGAAGGTAGCCACCGCACTGTTATAGTTAGGACGGCACCATTTTCCGTAAAGGTTAGGGAAACGATAAACCAACACCTTAGCCCCAGTCTCCTTTCCGTATTGGAACATCAACTCTTCGCCAGCCTTCTTGCTCTTGCCATATTCGGAAGTACCGAAACGCCCCGCCAACGTAGCTTGTATGGAGCTACTGATCATCACTGGGCAATTGTTTTTGTGCCGCTTAAGGGCATTCAAAAGTTCGGAGGCAAAGCCGAAGTTACCCTTCATGAACTCCTCCGGGTCCTTGGGACGATTGACGCCAGCCAAATTAAAGACGAAATCGCACACTTGGCACCATTGATCCAACTGCTCCGGCGTAGAGTCCAAGTCATATTCGAAGAGCTCCTCCACGACAAGGTCTCCATAACATTTCGCCTTGCCCTCCTTGATATTATTGAGTTGAGCGCAAAGGTTCTTACCGACAAATCCCTTGGCTCCCGTCACCAAAATACGCATAATCCTATTTTTTAGGCAAAATACTAAAAATTATTGGACGAAATTACCCGCACCGCTAAGTTCATTCTGAATATATTCGAGAGAAGCAATCTTCGCCTTGGTCTCCTCCAGCGTCAAGCGACGAGTATTGTCGCTATTGAACTCGATGAGTTTATTGCGTTCCTGTTCGCCCTCCTTGAAGAACTTGTCGTAGTTCAAACCTCGGTTGTCCGCAGGCACCCGATAGAAGTCGCCCATGTCCACCGCCTTGGCGCACTCCTCATTCGTCAAGAGCGTCTCAAACATCTTCTCTCCATGACGGATGCCGATAATCTTAATATCCTCTTTCTTACCTCCGAAGAGTTCGCAGACAGCCTCAGCCTGCGTTTGGATGGTACAGGCAGGCGCCTTTTGTACGAGGATATCGCCATTTTCTCCGTGCTCGAAAGCAAAGAGCACCAAATCGACAGCCTCTTCCAAGGACATGATGAAACGAGTCATCTTAGGCTCCGTCAACGTAATCGGGTTACCACTCCGAATCTGTTCGATCCACAAAGGGATAACCGATCCACGGGAGCACATCACGTTACCATAACGAGTACAACAAATCTTCGTGTCGCCCGAATAGCGGGACTTAGCCACTGCTATTTTCTCCTCAATCGCCTTCGTGATTCCCATGGCATTGATTGGATAGGCCGCCTTGTCCGTAGAAAGGCAGATGACCGCACCCACCTTATAATCGATGGCAGCCGTCAGGATGTTGTCGGTTCCGATCACATTGGTCTTCACCGCCTCCATTGGGAAGAATTCACAAGAAGGGACCTGCTTGAGGGCTGCTGCATGAAAGATATAGTCCACACCCGGCATCGCATTGCGACACGACTGAAGGTTGCGCACATCCCCGATAAAGAACTTAATCTTGTGAGCCACGTCAGGATATTTCACCTGATACTCGTGACGCATATCATCTTGCTTCTTCTCATCACGTGAGAAAATTCTAATCTCTGCAATATCAGTACGAAGGAATCTTTTAAGTACTGCGTTACCGAAGGAACCTGTTCCTCCCGTAATCATGAGGGTCTTACCTGCAAAAATGCTCATCTATATGTTATATGTTTATTTCCTCAAATACGACAAATCCAAGCACTAACCGCACCCGAAAATCGTAGCAATATAATTGATTTAAATCAATAAAATAGGGGGGGGTAAAATAGAGGCGTTTAAAATTGCATTTTCTATTTATTCCTCCTATCTTTGCAAAGTCTTTCACAGAAAAACGAATTGTCCTACAGCTGGTTAAGTACTAATTTCAACCATAGCGGGACTACTTTCTTAAGACTTGACAACACTTAAATTTAAGATGTGAGAAAAATAAATTGAGATTACTCGAATTAGACGTAGCGCCAACTTATTTTTCAAATTACCAACCAAGTTCTCTTGATGGTGATTCATGGATAATAGAGAATAGGATTTAGGGAATACGTAAAAAAACGATTTCTTCGCTCTAAGAAAATCTCAAGATGGTAGTAATAAATTCAAACGAGCCAAAGTATATCTTGAGTTATACCAATGCTTCGCCTTTGTTAGTTACAGACGAACCAACAAACTGAATATTTATTCAATAAAATCTTAACCTGAAGCTATTGCTCCGAATGAAGAATGAGATTCTTTTAATACAAGGAAAGAAAATCAAATTTTCGGGCGCAAAAGTAGTATTTCTAAATGGACATAGAAATGATACGGATCAATTTTTTCATGTTTTTTCAAAAAAACATAGAAACCTAAATACGCATAAACATACAATCTAAGCTCTAAAATTCATAATATATACTATTTCAGGCCATAAGGTTGCACAAGGGGAGTCACCGCCCA